>NZ_CAXAPL010000010.1:0-142341 GCF_963970845.1 Pseudomonas sp. RA_105y_Pfl2_P56 | reverse complement strand
GAAGCAGCATCTTAAGTAATGCGGCTCTGCGTTCAGGTGAATAGTACGGCACGACCAGTCTCTTTCCGCCCCCGATATGCTTTTTTTGGAAAAACCGGAGAGGCGACAACTATCCTGACACCGGGGGCCTCTGCTCAGTTTGGTGTCGCGACTGTGAAAGGCAAAGACTACAAGTTGGACAATGGACTGCAGGTAGACAGCAACGAGACCCGCTCATTGCTCGGCAAGGTCGGAATGACAGTTGGCCGCGAGGTGGTGCTGAACAATGGCGGCAAACTGCAACCCAGGCTGCACGCGGCGGTAAGTCATGAATTCGTCAACAACAATCGTGTCAGCGTGAATGACACTGACTTCAACAACGATTTGTCCAGCACCAGTCTTGAGCTGACCGCTGGCCTGAACTGGGTGCCAGCCAATAACAAATGGCAGATGTATGGTGAAATAGGGACTAGCAGGGGCAGCAAAGCTGACCAGGAGTTAGGAGGGAGTGTCGGGTTGAGCTTCAATTTCTGATCGCATCAGCATTAAAAAAAGGAAGCTTCGCAGCTTCCTTTTTCCGTAGTCATTAAGCGTTTTTTCTTTTGCTCAGGTCGGCGACAGCGACAAACTCCCCTGTGATCGGGAATTCTTCGTTGCCGTTCTCTCCACCATGGTCAAAGGCGCCGGACCAGGTGCCACTCAGTGTTTTTTCAATGTCGTCATATCTCACTGTCAGGCTCCCGCTCACAGAGATGTGCAGATCACCCGTCGCGGGATTGGAATAGTAGGTGCTTCTGACATCATCGCTATCTTCGGACAGGTCATATGTCATTGATTGGGGTTTGGAAGGGAACACAAAATCAATCGTTCGCGTCACACCATTCACCGTGTATCCAGCGCTCAGGACGTAACGCGTGCCTTCCGGGTAGGGCTTCGGCCCGAAGGTAGGCGCAGAGGTAGATCGAAACTCCATGAATTGAGGGACTTTTACAAACCTGTAGCGTGGATTGGCATCGCCGTTGATCGTGGCTGACAAATAGGTATGCGCTGAAGCCGGAAAGATTGTCGCGTAGGCACGGGCTGCATAGCTCATGAGTTTTATCTCCATACGATATGGTGGGGGACATCCAAAGACTGACCCGTCCTACTTCTGGATGTTGTATGGAAGCCTGAATACAGCACGCCTGTAAACTGTCAGTGTTGACAGTTTACAGGCGTACTTTTTTGTGATCTTTGAACGGCAGGAACCTGCCGTGTTTTTCAGCCGAACAACCCTGCTGCAATGTTGATCGAGAACCCGAGGATCGCCGTATTGAACACAAAACCGATCAACGACTGCGCCAGCACGATTTTTCGAATTTCCCGCGTCGCAACACCCACATCCGACGTTTGCACAGCCACCCCGATGGTGAACGAGAAGTACAGAAAGTCCCAATAATTGGGGGTAGTAAGTCCTTCGGAGAATCGCAGTGCCGGCTCCTTTCCATCCCAGGTGTAAAACAACCTCGCGTAGTGCACGCAGAAAATCACCCCGATCAGCAGCCATGAACCGATCACCGTCAGCGCGGTAAAACCGTAATGCATGAGTTTGCGCGTGGTTTCCAGATCCTTGCTGCCCGCCAGTTCGAAGGTGATGGTCGCCAGACTGGCCAGCGCGGCGATGCACACCACAAACAGTACCAGCCCGGCATTTTCGTCTTCGACTTCAGCAATGCGTTTGACGTCCGGGGCCTTGGCGCGCACGGTCAGCCAGAACATCAGGATCAGGTAAGTCCAGACACCGGCGTTCCAGCCGATGAGGATTTTGCTGACGATGGAATCGGCGGGGACCAGCAAACCGCTGGCGAGGCCGAGGAGGGCGGCGGCGGACAGGCGAGGGTGGGTGCGGGCGAGGAAGCGCATGAGGACTCGATGGGCCAGGGTGGTTCAGACACCTTAGCCCAGCGATGACAGTTGTGACCACAACGTTGGATGTTTGCAAAATTCCTATGGGAGCGAGCCTGCTATCAGTGGGGTTTGGTGAATCGTTGTACGAGCTTCATGACGACGACGAAGAAGACAGGTACGAAAATTACTGCGAGCGTGGCGGTGATCATCCCACCGATCACACCAGTACCGATCGCCTGTTGGCTCGCCGAGCTTGCGCCAGTGGCAATCGCGAGCGGCACCACGCCGAGAATGAATGCCAGCGAAGTCATCACGATCGGCCGCAAGCGCAAGCGAGCAGCCTGCAACGTCGCATCAATCAGATCGTGACCTTCGTCGTACAAGCTCTTGGCAAATTCGATGATCAGGATCGCGTTCTTCGCCGACAGACCGATGATGGTAATCAGACCAACCTTGAAGAACACATCATTGGGCATGCCGCGCAAGGTCACCGCCAGCACCGCGCCGAGCACGCCCAGCGGCACCACCAGCAACACCGAAGTCGGAATCGACCAGCTCTCGTACAGCGCCGCCAGGCACAGGAACACTACCAGCAGCGACAGACCGAGCAGAATCGGCGCCTGATTGCCGGACAAGCGTTCCTGCAACGACAACCCGGTCCATTCCTGACCCAGACCTTTCGGCCCCTGCGCCACCAGACGTTCAATCTCCGCCATGGCCTCACCGGTGCTGTGTCCCGGCGACGGTTCGCCGGAAATCGCAATCGCCGGATAGCCGTTGTAACGAGTCAACTGCGCCGGGCCTTGAATCCAGTTGGCCTGCACGAACGCTGACAGCGGCACCATGTGTCCGGTGTTGTTGCGTACGTGCATTTTCAGCAGATCGGCCACCTGGCTGCGTTGATCGCCTTCGGCTTGCACGACAACACGCTGCATGCGCCCCTGATTGGGGAAATCGTTGATGTAGCTGGAGCCGACGGCAGTCGACAGCACGTTGCCGATATCGGCGAACGATACGCCAAGGGCATTGGCCTGCTTGCGGTCGACCACCAACTGCACCTGCGGCGCTTCGGCCAGCGCGCTTTCTCGCACGTTCATCAGTACCGGGCTTTTCTCGGCGGCGGCGAGCAGTTCGGTGCGCGCTTGCATCAAGGTCGCATGGCCGAGGCCGCCGCGATCCTGCAAACGGAACTCGAAACCGCTGGACGTGCCGAGGCCATCCACGGGCGGTGGCAGCACCGAGAACGCCATGGCGTCCTTGATTTCAGTCAGTGCGATATTGGCGCGATCGGCAATCGAGCTGGCGGCATCATCACTGCTGCGCTGCGACCAGTCCTTCAGCGTCGAGAACGCCAAGGCTGCGTTCTGGCCGCTACCGGAGAAGCTGAAACCGAGAATCACCACCGTGTCACTGATCCCTGGCTCGCCGGCGTTATGTGCCTCAAGCTGTTCAGCCACGGCCACCGTACGATTCTTGGTCGCACCGGGCGGCAGTTGAATATCCGTGATGGTGTAGCCCTGATCTTCCACCGGCAGGAACGAGGAGGGCAGACGCGCAAAGCACAGGCCCAGTCCAACCAGCAGCACAGCGTAGATCAGCAGGTAACGGCCGCTGCGTTTCAACGCATAGCCGACCCAGCCCTGATAGCGATCAGTCAGGCGCTCGAAGCGGCGGTTGAACCAGCCGAAAAACCCGGACTTCTCGTGATGCTCACCCTTGGCAATCGGCTTGAGCAGCGTCGCGCACAATGCCGGCGTCAGGGTCAGGGCGAGGAACGCCGAGAACAGAATCGACGTCGCCATCGACAGCGAGAACTGCTGGTAAATCACCCCGACCGAGCCTTGCATGAACGCCATCGGAATAAACACCGCGACCAGCACCAGCGTGATGCCGATGATCGCGCCGGTGATCTGCGTCATCGCTTTGCGTGTGGCTTCCTTGGGCGACAGGCCTTCGGTGGCCATGATCCGCTCGACGTTCTCCACCACGACGATGGCGTCGTCCACCAGAATACCGATGGCCAAGACCATGCCGAACATTGTCAGCACGTTGATCGAGAAGCCCAGCGCCAGCATGGTCGCGAACGTGCCCATCAGCGCCACGGGCACCACCAGCGTCGGGATCAACGTGTAGCGTACGTTCTGCAGGAACAGGAACATCACCGCAAACACCAACAGCATCGCTTCGCCCAAGGTGTAAATCACTTTGGTGATCGAGACTTTGACGAACGGCGAGGTGTCGTACGGAATCTTGTATTCCACACCGGCCGGGAAGTAGCGCGACAGCTCATCCATCTTCGCCCGCACCAGGGTCGCGGTGCTCAGCGCGTTGGCCCCCGGCGACAACTGCACACCCACCGCCGTGGACGGCTTGCCGTTGAGACGCGTACCGAACTGGTATTCCTGACTGCCGATCTCGACCCGCGCGACGTCAGCGATGCGCACGGTGGAGCCGTCGGGGTTGGCCTTGAGCACGATGTCGGCGAATTCTTCAGGCGTCGACAACTGACCTCTGACCAGAATCGTTGCGGTGATTTCCTGGCTGGAAGGGTTCGGCAGATCGCCGATGCTGCCTGCCGACACCTGGGCGTTCTGCGCAACGATGGCAGCGTTGACGTCGGCCGGGGTCAGATTGAAACCGATGAGTTTCTGCGGATCGATCCAGATACGCATGGCCCGCTCGGCACCATACAGCTGAGCCTTGCCGACGCCGTCCAGGCGCTTGATCTCGTTCATCACGTTGCGCGCCAGAAAATCGCTCAGCGCCACGTCATCGAGCTTGCCGTCGCTAGACGTCAGGCTGATCAGCAACAGGAAGCCGGAGGACACTTTCTCCACCTGCAAACCCTGCTGAGTCACCGCTTGCGGCAGACGCGATTCGACGACTTTGAGGCGGTTTTGCACGTCGACCTGCGCCAGCTCCGGGTTGGTTCCCGGTTGGAACGTGGCCTTGATCGTCGCGCTACCGAGGCTGCTTTGCGATTCAAAGTAAAGAAGGTGGTCGGCGCCGTTGAGTTCTTCCTCGATCAGGCTGACCACGCTTTCATCGACGGTTTGCGCTGACGCGCCGGGGTACACGGCATAGATTTCGATTTGTGGCGGCGCGACATCGGGGTACTGCGCCACCGGCAACTGCGGGATGGCCAGTGCGCCGGCCAACAGGATGAACAGTGCAACCACCCAGGCAAACACCGGGCGATCGATAAAGAACTGCGGCATATAGAAGCGTCCTGCTTACTGACCAGAGGTCTGGGCAAGTGGAAGAGGGGTGTCGTCGATCTGTACTTTCTCGCCGGGGCGGGCGTGTTGCAGGCCTTCGATGACGATGCGGTCGCCGGGCTTGAGGCCGCCGGTGACGATCCAGCGATTGTTCTGCACCGCGCCCAGTTGCACTGGTTGCTCAGCGACGCGCATCTGCTCATCGACGGTCAGCACCTGAGCAATGCCGGCGCTGTCACGCTGCACGGCGCGTTGCGGTACGGTGATGCCGTTCGCGATGGTTGCCTGTTCCAGACGCACGCGAATGAAGCTGCCAGGCAACAGGTCGAGGTCGGGATTGGGGAATTCGCTGCGCAGGATGATCTGGCCGGTGCCCGGATCAACGGTGATGTCGCTGAACAAGAGTTTCCCCGGCAATGGATACAGACTGCCGTCATCCTGAATCAGCGTGGCCTTGACCTCGTCCTGGCCGACTTCCTGTAATTGCCCGGAGCGGAACGCGCGGCGCAATTCATTGAGCTCGCGGGTCGACTGGGTGAGGTCGGCGTAGATCGGGTTGAGTTGCTGGATCAGCGCCAAGGGGGTGGTCTCGTTCTGCCCGACCAGCGCGCCTTCGGTGACCAGCGCGCGGCCGATACGTCCGGAAATCGGCGCGGTGACGGTGGCGTAGCCGAGGTTCAGCTTCGCGCGCTCCACCGCGGCCTTGTTGGCGGCGACATCGGCGGCCGTTTGCCGGGTGTTGGCGCGGGCGTTGTCGTAGTCCTGAGCGCTGATGGCGTTGTCGTCGATCAACTGGGCGTAGCGCTGCTCCTGCAGTTTGGCCTGGAATGCATTGGCTTCCGCTTTGCGCAATGAGGCTTGAGCGCTGTCCAGATCCGCCTTGAACGGTGCCGGATCGATGCGGAACAGCACGTCGCCCTTTTTCACGTCGCTGCCTTCGCGGTAGGTGCGTTGCAGTACCACGCCGGCGACCCGGGCGCGCACCTCGGCAATACGCGGCGCGGCGATTCGACCGCTGAGTTCGCTGCTGATCGACAGGGGGTGGGCTTCGATGGTCTCGATGCGCACGGTGGCTGGCGGGGATTGTTCTTCGGCGTTCGAGGAAGAATCGCAGGCGCCCAGCGTCAGTGCTATCGCGATCAGGCCGAGACCGGCCAGCAGTTTGTTCGACATTTACCACCCCCAATATTGATGCCCGCATCCTACGGGCAGTTGCCGAGAGTAGCGGTGAAGCTTTGTAGGCGCTGTGTGAAATTGTGTAAGGGTTTTACTCAGGAATGGGCGAGGGCGTATATCCTTCAGGCCTTGAAATTTATTGCGACAGATAAACCGCTTTCGCGAGCAAACTCGCGATGAGGCCCACCCGGTCGCCACAGCACTTTCTGGAACACCCCATGCCCAACATCCTCCTGGTCGAAGACGACACCGCCCTCGCCGAACTGATTTCCAGCTACCTTGAGCGCAACGGTTATTCCGTCAGCGTCATTGGCCGTGGCGACCATGTGCGCGAGCGGGCGCGGGTCAATCCGCCGGATCTGGTGATCCTCGATCTGATGCTGCCAGGGCTCGACGGCTTGCAAGTCTGTCGTTTGCTGCGCGCCGACTCGGCGACGCTACCGATCCTGATGCTTACCGCACGCGACGACAGCCACGATCAGGTGCTGGGCCTGGAAATGGGCGCCGACGATTACGTCACCAAACCCTGTGAACCACGGGTGCTGTTGGCTCGGGTGCGCACGTTATTGCGCCGCAGCAGCCTTGGCGAGCCGTTGACGGCCAACGATCGCATCCTCATGGGTAACCTGTGCATCGACCTGTCGGAACGCACCGTGACCTGGCGCGAGCAGCCCGTCGAGTTGTCCAGCGGCGAGTACAACTTGCTGGTGGTGCTGGCGCGACACGCCGGCGAAGTGCTCAGCCGCGACCAGATTCTGCAACGTCTGCGCGGCATAGAGTTCAACGGCACTGACCGCTCCGTGGACGTGGCGATTTCCAAGTTGCGACGCAAGTTCGATGACCATGCCGGTGAGGCCCGCAAGATCAAGACCGTGTGGGGCAAGGGTTACTTGTTCAGTCGCTCTGAATGGGAATGTTGAGCTGATGTTTCGCATCCTGTTTCGTCTCTATCTGGTGACGATTGTCTCGTACAGCGCAGCGATCTATCTGGTGCCGGACCTGGTGGTCATGGCTTTCAGGGAGCGCTTCGTCACCTATAACCTTGATTTTTCCCGTGGTTTGCAAACGCTGATCACCAAACAGTTTCATGCGGTGCCCAAGGAACAATGGCCCGCTGTGGCGGCATCCATGGACAAAGATTTCCAGCCGCTGCACATCGTACTGGCGCGCATCGACGATGCCGACTTCACCGCCATTGAGCGAGAGCGATTGCAGCGCGGCGAGAACGTGGTCCGCATCGGCGACTGGGGCTGGCGTACGCTTGCCGTCACGCCGCTTGACGACACCTCTGTGGTGCAAATGGTCGTGCCCCCGGATCCACTGGACGTCAATCTGTTGTACTGGAGCATCAACGTATTGGTCGGCGCGACGTTGCTCGCCTGCCTGTTGATGTGGTTGCGCCCTCACTGGCGTGATCTGGAGCGCCTCAAAGGTACCGCTGAGCGTTTTGGTAAAGGCCATTTGAGTGAACGCACAAAAATCGCCCCGAGTTCGAACATCGGCAGCTTGGCCAATGTGTTCGACACCATGGCCGGCGACATCGAGAACCTGCTCAACCAGCAGCGCGATTTGCTCAATGCGGTCTCCCACGAATTACGCACGCCGTTGACGCGCCTGGATTTCGGCCTGGCGCTGGCGCTGTCCGACGAATTGCCAGCCACGAGCCGCGAGCGTTTGCAGGGATTGGTTGCGCACATTCGTGAGCTGGACGAGCTGGTGTTGGAGTTGCTGTCTTACAGTCGGCTGCAAAACCCGGCGCAGTTGCCCGAGCAGGTCGAGGTATCGCTGGATGAGTTCATCGACAGCATTTTGGGCAGCGTCGACGAAGAACTGGAGTCGCCGGATATCGTCATCGATGTGTTGCTGCACGGCCAGTTGGAGCGTTTTTCGCTCGATCCTCGATTGACCGCAAGGGCCATTCAGAATCTGCTGCGCAACGCCATGCGTTATTGCGAAAAGCGTATTCAGATCGGCGTGCAGGTTAGCGCTGCCGGTTGTGAGATCTGGGTGGATGACGACGGCATCGGTATTCCCGACGATGAGCGTGAGCGGGTTTTCGAACCGTTCTATCGGCTCGATCGCAGCCGAGATCGGGCCACAGGTGGCTTCGGCCTTGGGCTGGCGATCAGTCGCCGCGCACTGGAAGCGCAGGGCGGCACATTGACCGTCCAGACTTCGCCGTTGGGTGGGGCGCGATTCCGCCTGTGGCTACCCACCAACGCCTGATCATCAAATGCCTGTAGGCGCTGCGTGCTGCAGCTCCTACCGTTCATAACAGGTCGGTCGATTGAATCAACCCGACGCCGGCGCCTTTCATGCGATCCATCGCCGACGCCAGTGATCCATCCAGATCAATCGCCCGGCAGGCATCCAGCACCACAAAAGTATTGAACCCCGCCGCCCGCGCATCCAGTGCCGAGAACATCACGCAAAAATCCAGCGCCAGGCCCACCATGTACACCGTATCGATACCGCGCTCTTTCAGATAACCGGACAAACCCGTGGTGGTGCGCCGGTCTGCCTCGAGAAACGCTGAATAACTGTCGATGTCCGGATTGCAGCCCTTGCGGATGATCAATTGGGCGTGGGGCAGGTCCAGTTCCGGGTGGAAGTCGGCACCGGGTGTGGCTTGCACACAATGGTCGGGCCACAGTGTCTGCTCACCGTAAGGCAGTTCAATGACCTCGAAGGGTTGATGGCCAGGATGGCTGGAGGCGAACGAGACATGACCCTTCGGGTGCCAGTCCTGGGCAATGACGACCTGTTTGAAACTGCCGGCAATGCGATTGATCAGCGGTACAATCCGGCCGCCTTCAGGCACCGGCAAGTGACCGCCGGGGATGAAGTCGTTTTGAACGTCGATCACCAGTAACGCAGTGCGAGACGAAATCGGCATCGGTTAAATACTCCTTGGAAGATGACTTTCCAGCATAGAAGCGGTTTTTCTCATACCGCTAAACGACTTCTCAACAAATTTGCTTTGTCTTCCAGTCCTGCGCTACTTTCGCGGCCGATCAGCATCCACGCATGTTCTTGCTCGGTCCAAAACACCACGTTCATCTCATGTCGACGTTCATGTGCCAGCGGCCGGGCGCCGCTGTTCGAACGCGTGGCACACAGCGCCAGCGGCCCATGTTCCGCATCCAGATAAACGATCTGCGCAATCGGTACACCGTCGTACTCAAGCATTTGTGCGTGTTTGAGTTCAGCGCCGGGCAGTTTCAACGCGGCTGGCGAAAGGCTCAGACCAAGCCTTGCATCAATACTGCGCAACTGCGCGCGTTGTGAGGCCTCATCAGTGGGCAAGTGCTCCAGCGTCTGCACCACGTAAAGCGCCATATAGTCGCCGACCACACGGCGCCAGTTATGCGCTTGCTGCGCCTGCCAGCCGAGAAACAAACGATCCGCCAGCACGCCACCGGCGACCAGTGCAGCGGCTGCCGCGCCGGTAAACCAGCGTCGGCTCAGCCCTGGCTTTTGCGGCGAAGCAATGGCGTCGAGCCGCGCTTGCAGTCGATCCAGTGGCGCCTGTTGCGCCAGTTCATCGTAAGCATTCCTGAACGGCAGGCTGCTGCGGCTCAGCCACTGCACGCGCAGGTTGAGCAACGGATCGTCGGCGATGGCGTGGTCGAGTTGGCGGCGATAATCCGGGTCGAGTTCATCGTCCAGATACGCCACCAGTTGCTCATCCGAAGGTGTGTTCACGAGCGGTCTCCTTCGGTGGTTTTCGGCACTGATTGCAACGGCGGGTATTCGGCGAGTTTCAGGCGTGCGGTCGCCAGGCGGCTCATCACCGTGCCGATTGGCACTTGTAGAATCTCGGCGACTTCGCGATACGACAGGCCTTCGACGTAGGCCAGATATACCGTCTCGCGCTGGGTTTCCGGCAACGCATCAACCCGGCGGATCACCTGCGCCGCCATGACGTGAGTCTGCGCTGCGTACTCGCCATCGAACGCCAATCGCCCATCGGCATCGACCTGACCCGAACCCTGACGCACACGTCGGGCGCGCACGTCGTTAAGCCAGATCGAATGCAGAATGCTCAGCAGCCAGCGATCCATCCGCGTGCCGGTCACGTACTGCGCAGAACGCTCAAGCGCCCGCACGCATGTGGCCTGCACGAGATCCTCGGCCACATGCCGATTGCGCGACAGCAACAAACCGTAACGCCACAATCGCGCCAGGTGCTGCCCGAGTTCTGTTCTGAATGCCTGATCGCTGACGATGATCGCCTCCGCTAGTTGATGCTCAGGTTTTCGATGAATCGTTGATGGCTTCAGCCAAGTCCTGGTACTCCTCGCAAGACGTGCCGCAAATCGATTTGATCTGCTGCAACTGTTCCTGCGCCAGATCGACGCGACCTTTGATCACATAGGCCTCGCCGAGGTATTCGCGCACTTGCGCGTAGTGCGGATCGAGTTTCACCGATTGCAGGTAATAGCCAATACCTTCATCGGTACGGCCCAGTTTGCGTGTGGCGTAACCGCGATAGTTCAGAGCCTTGGCGGTGTTCGGTTGTTGCAGGGTGTCGAGCAGCGCCAGTGCTTCCTCGTAGCGACCGTCCTTGGCGAGACGATAGGCGTAATCGGTACGATCGGCGTCGGGCAACAGGCTGCTGGTTTGCAACACACACTTCTGCGTTTTGCTGTCCCGGACCTGGCCTTTGGGGCATTCGGGCTTCTTGACCGGCTCGCCCTCATCGCCATTGGCAAACGCCAAATGGCTGGACAGGGCTGCGGCCAGCAGCAACGGGGCGGCGAACATAACGGAACGGATAGTCATGGGCAAGGCTCCACAGAGGGTTGTGTCTGACTTTGAACACCACAGAGCGAAATTTTATTCATTGCTTTGTCAGTGACTGTTCAAGGCAGGCCTGAATTCGGGCGCTATGCTTATGGGTATCTGCCGTTGATCCGAAGCTTTGGCGCAGGAGAGTTGCCAGGAAAGATCAGGGCCATCACTGCGCCGCAAGCGGCAAGTCAGTGAATGGCTGACCGCGACGGCGGGCCTTGATGGGCATAACACCGCAATTGACACTGAAACCTTTGGGAATTGCCCGCGAACGCTGATTGAGCATCAACACCAAATCCGGTTCAGCTCAGTTGAGCCGCCTCGTCAATTTTCTTCCGCTCCCGAACCCCACGAACCACCAAATACGATAAAGGCCCAACGGACACGAAAACCGCCGTCAACAGCAAGTAAGGCACCACCGACCAACCTGACTGCCCACGGGCCTTGGCATCCTTGACCATCCAGACGCCGGCCAGTGTCGCCAGCAGGTACAAATCAATCACCACCTGCGCGGTATCGGGGCGCGACATCAGGCTGATCCCGAAGTCGATCAACGACTGTTCAGCCTGAAGCATCACCGAAACCGTATAACCGGTAAACGCGAGCAAAGCGGTGAGAGGCAGGGCGATAGACATCATGCGTTCGTTCCTTGAAGTGATGAGTGCAATCGACAGCCTAGCGTTGCCACGCAGAATTGACCATTGACTTGTGAGCAACGTCCGGGCTAATTTTCAGGCCATGATTTCCATCGTATTGCGCTGCCAGCCAAGCATTATTACCGCCATTCCTCATTTGGCGGGTTAGCTCACGACTGCAGCACCCAACCCGCCCTAGAGGCGGGTTTTTACTTTCTGTCTCCGGGGTTCTGATCAAAACGTCAGGAGACGACCATGCCGCACAGCCCCGACCAGCAAGCCTTGCTTGAGCAATACGTGAAAAAGATCCTTGCCGCGCCGGTCTACGACATTGCCATACGCACGCCGTTGCAGGCCGCGCCGGCGTTGTCTGAAGCACTGGGCAACCGCATCCTGCTCAAGCGTGAAGACCTGCAACCGACGTTCTCCTTCAAGATCCGCGGCGCTTACAACAAACTGGTGCAGCTAAGCGACGAACAAAAGGCGCGCGGGGTGATCACCGCATCGGCCGGCAATCATGCCCAAGGTGTGGCGCTGGCGGCGCGGGAGTTAGGGATCGCTGCAATCATCGTCATGCCGTCGACAACGCCGGAGTTGAAAGTGCTGGGTGTGCGAAGTCGCGGCGCCGAAGCGCTGCTGCATGGCGAAAGCTTCCCGTTTGCCCTGGCCCATGCGCTGCAATTGGCCGAGCAGACCGGGCGTACCTTTGTTTCGCCCTTCGACGATCCGGAGGTGATTGCCGGGCAAGGCACCGTAGCGATGGAAATTCTCCGTCAGCATCAAGGCGCGCTGGACGCGATCTTCATCCCGGTAGGCGGTGGTGGTTTGATCGCCGGGATCGCCGCCTACGTCAAATACCTGCGCCCGCAAGTGCGCATTATTGGCGTCGAGTCCGAACATTCAGCGTGCCTGAAAGCGGCCATGCACGCCGGAGAGCGGGTTGTATTGCCCAATGTCGGTACTTTCGCCGACGGTGTGGCCGTGGCGCAGATCGGTGAGTATGGGTTTGAGGTGTGCCGCTTTTGCGTGGATGAGGTGCTCACGGTCAGCAACGACGACCTCTGTGCGGCAATCAAGAATATCTACGACGATACCCGCTCGATCACCGAACCTTCCGGTGCATTGGCGGTGGCCGGGATCAAACAGTACGTGGCGCGAAGCGGTGTGCGGGATCAGACCTTCGTGGCGATCGACTCGGGTGCCAACATCAACTTCGACAGCCTGCGCCACGTCGCCGAGCGCGCCGCTGCATGCGGCGTTCCGGCGTAAGCGCTCAAGCCAGCAAGGGGCGCAGAAAGCTGCGCTCGTAGCTGACGATGAACTTCTTCTCGAGCAGTGATTGCACCAGCGCGCTGCTTTGCGGATCAGTCAGGGTGATATGCCGGTAGCTTTCGTAATCCGCCAGCGACGGAAAACTGAACAGGCAGTAAGCGATATTGCTCGCACCCTCTGACGGCAGGAAGTAGCCGTGATGGGTACCGCCCAGTCGCTCGACAATGCCGAGCCAAGCCTTGGCGTAGGCCTCGAACTCCGTCAATTGGTAAGGATCGATCACGTATCTGACGTGGCAGGTAATCACAGATGTCGCTCCTTGCTCAGGTCATTCCTGAATGGCAGTGCCGACTTTGTCCGAAGCCGACCAGATGCGATAGCGCACTTCGACGTCCGAGGGCGCATAAACCACGACCGGCAGTTTACTGTTGTAACGCAGCAGGAAGCCGTCACCGACGACGGGCACGAACGCGCGTTTCTTCGGGATCCCGGCAGGGCAGGCCATCATCGTGCTCATCGGACCGCTGACCTTTTCCAGTCGATAGAACGGGTAGCCCCAGCCTTCGAGGTTTTTCTCGGCAAGCACGCCGCCCAGGTGTTGGCGATTGCAGTCCACTTCAAGGGTTTTACCCGCGAGGATTTCGACCTGAAAGTTCTCTTCCTGATCCTGCTTGGGCAGATGAATGACCTGGCGGGTGAAGCCGGTTTCTGCCTTGGGATACGGCGCCACATCTTCCAGTTTGGCGGCGTGAACAAACGTGGACAGACTGGCGATGATCAGGCCGGTGGTCGCGCAGGCGCGGAAAGAAACCATGGGAGCCTCCTTGCGGGTGTAGTGTGGTTGAGCGGCATTCTTACCCTCACGCGCGTCGAATGCAAACCGACGCCGAGTTGCAATTTGCAGGGCCTGGCAGGCCTTTTCTTGCATTTTGCAACTGGCCAAATACTGGCCTCGTCGCCAAGTGCTTGATTTTTATAGGGGCAAAACGATCCGATGAAAGGCACGTTTTATGCCTCTGTTTGGTGCGGCGCACCGGCTTCGGGCGCCTACACTCCAAGAGGCATTTCGCCGTACAACCGTTTGCCGCACCCAGGGAAATAGCGGGGATCCACCCGTGCAGGGGCAGTAAAAACGGTCAGCGTGAAGCGTTGATTGGCGGTTTCATTATTAAGGAGAGTTTCACCATGTTTCTGTCTGCCTTGGAACTACGCAATATCATTGAAAGCAGTTTTCTGCCGAAACGTTGCCAATGCACGCTGTCGCCGGAGTTGTCGATGACCGTCAAGGTCTTCGGCGATCACCAGACCGATCAGGTCGACCTGCTCGTCAGCGGCATCGATGCCAGCCACCTCAATGGCGCTCGCGCAATCAACGACCTCATTGCCGGATTGCGCTCGGATCTGGCGCAACAAGCGACGCCACATCATTACAGTCCTCGATCAAAAGCCGTTTAACGCACTGTTTCACCCAGTTCGACCGTCACGCGCCGGGCCTGCAAAAAACCAAGGCCCAGCGCGAACTCGACCAGCACCGCGAGCAGAATCCCGGGGCCGGCGTGGCCGTTCAACCATTCAGCAAAACCCAGCACCGCCAGACCAAAACACCCAACGATAAAACCGTTGCTCAGGGCATTACGCGCGAGTGACACCGGCGCTTTGCGCACCAGATAAAACATCACGCCCAACGCTGCAAACAGCACCGCGCTGCGCCGCGCGACAAATCCGGCACCTTCGGAGTACTCGATGCTCCAGATCGCCAGCAGGCTCTGCGGGAAAACGCCCCAGGCCAGCGCCAGCAAAAAACACAACGAACACGTGAAGCCCGACAACGTGCGAAACGACAACTGCATGGCGAATCCTTGCGGCAGTGGGGAGGGCTCCGAGCATAACCGCCGAAACTCCCCACGCCTACCGCAAACCCGCAAATCAGACGTTTCTGTCAGTTCTGGAAGTTGCATGCGTCAGACAATTTCCGGTAGCTGATTTCCTCAGGCTTACCGGCATTGTCGATGTACTTCATATCGGCCGTGACCACTTTGCACAGATGCGTTGGCGGCTCGGTCAACGACACCACTTTGGCCACATGCAGCGGCATGCCGTACTCATACGGCACGGCTTTGGAAGTGGCAGAGGTGTCATTGGCCTGGGCCAGCCCGGCAAACGCGGTGCAGGCGAGGGCGGCAGTGAGCAATAAAGGACAAATGTTCATGAAAGGACTCCCGAGTGGCGGTTCTAGAGTTCGGCGTGATGCACCCGAACCTGCCGCACTGGGCGACAGCCAAAACGGCTGAGGGCGTGCAGTTCAGTAGAGTTTTTGACCACGGCGTTAAGAGATGGTTAACCGAGCTGAACGCCGGCTGTCAGGGAGTGCGGCGGTTTTCTCAGGAACGTTTGGCGAATTCCTACAAAGGCTGGTGCCTTGTCTGCTTTCGGCGGCTGGAGCGGGACAGTTATTGTCGGTTGCCGCTGCAAAATCAGTGGTTCGGGTTTGGTCACCTGAGAAAAGTTCATTGCATATGTGCCATCATTTGCACCGTTCGGATTTCACGATCCGTGAAGTGCATTGCTGTGGCGGCTGTGTGCAGGACGCCTTCGGGCGAGCTGAGTTTGAACTGTTCTCGGTTGACCAAGCCTGTACACGGCCGCCTCCCACCGTTTGGTCACGGCTATGGCGGTTACCTTCTAATACAGTTGAGTAACTCAGAATGCCAATAATTAAAATGCTACAAAACCGCTATCTCCCCCTCAGCAGCAACGTCACCGAAACCCCGGCACTGCTCATCGACACCCAAGCCAACCCGAAAGACATCCTCGAAGCCGCCGTCCAGCGCATCCGCGCCGCCGCCGACCTGCTCGAAACCATGCATTGCCTGTGCTTCAAGCACGCCGACGTGCAGGACATCCCACACATTACCCATGCGCTTTACCTGCTGACGCAGGATGGCAATGACTTGCTCCAGGTCGCGCAGCAGCAAATGTTGAACTGGAAAGCGCCTGCTTGAGTTCACCCCTCAAAAAAGCCTACCGTCGAAAGAGGGCAGGCTGAGGGGCTGCGGCATTCGAAAAGCTCATTGTGGTTGCTGGCTGCGAGCGTATTCGACCAGATCCTTGGGGTAGATCATGTGGTCGATTTTGCTGTCGTCTATCCCGTATAGAAATGCAATAGCTCCAGCCTCTATAGCCCAGTAACCGACGTAGTTTCCATTTTCTCCCTGCAGATGTAAGTCGTACCATGGGGCTTGTTCAAATGCTGAATACCATTTGCAGCAGTATTGCTCTAGGCGCGAGGATGCTTCCTCTTTGCTTTCTGCGTAGATGGCCTGAACTAAAGGGGTATAGATATCGTGAAACCATTGGTCCACATCTTTTCTGTCGGGTAATAATTTAATTAGCAGGTCTTCAAATAAAGTATCACTGCCGACATAGCTCGCATCGTCCATTAGTTTTACAAAGCGCTTAAGAAGGTCGGTACGATGCAGTAACACACAGAAGCCTATAACTTGTACGCACTCTTCATATAGGTAGAGCCAGTCATCAATTGCGAGTGGTGATATTTCAGGAGTGTTTTCGAATATCGCAAGTTTTGCTTGTCTGGTCTCGTACTTGTCAATCAAGTCACTTAGGAGGGGAGGTAATGAAGTGATCTCTTCGTCCGCAGTATAAGCCGCCAAAAGCCGGTCAAGCGCGAACTTTTGCAAATGCCGAGAGCGAAGTGCTGCCTCTTCCTCAGGGGAGTCTGACTCAAAGGTGTTTGTTCCCAAGAAATCTATAACTTCGTCGTGCTCTCTCAGAAAGTTCTTGTAATGAGTCTCGCTGAAGAATTTTTGTCTATTTTTCATGCCTCTACACCTCCACTTGCTTTAGTCGGTTTGCGCCGGCGTAAACCAATTTCCTGTCATGACTACAGGGTAGGCCAGCATCTAAACGGGCGCCCTTGGATTATTAGAAAGTTGATGGTTTCTGGCATATTCGACCAAATCCTTAGGGTAGATCATGTGGTCTATTTTGCTGTCATCGATGCCGTATAAGTAAGCAATGGCACCCGCTTCGAAAGCCCAATATCCGACGTAACTGCCTTCCTCGCCGTCGTGGTGCGTGTCATGCCATGGCGCCTGCTCAAAGGCGGAATACCAGTTCTCGCAGTAATTGCTTAGAAAACTGGAAGCCTCATTCCTATCTTCAGCGTAAATGGCCTGTATCAGCGGCGTGGAAACATCGTGATACCACTGATCGATATCCGCCCGCTCAGGTAAAACCTTGATCAGCAAGTCTTCGTAAAGAGTGTCCGTGCCGGCATATCCTGCACTGTCGATTAAAAAGACAAAACGTTTTAGCAAATCAGTGCGGTGCAACAAGATGCACAAACTTATGACTTGCAGGCATTCTTCATATTCATCTGGCCAGTCATCAATAATCAGAGGAGTGATGTTAGGTATCTGTTCATAAGTGGCCTGATATTTTTGGAGTTCTTCATAACTGGCAATCAGCAATTTCAGAGGCTGAACCAGACTTTGTATGTCCTCTCCAGCGGTGTAGAGCATAAAGACGTGCTCCAAGTGGAGGTTTTTAAAATTCCTGGCTCGTAGAGACTTCTCTTGTTCAGGAGAGTCTGCTGTGAATAGTTTGTCCTTCCAGAATTCGAATTCTTCTTCGTAGTTTGTCAGGAAGTTTTCGTAATGTAATTCAGTAAGATATTTCTGCCGTATTTTCAAGTGTCATGTCCGTGACGAATATCGTAGTTTAGATTTAAGGCTTTTTGGCTTGCGATCTCGCGTACTCGACGAGATCCTTGGGGTAGACCATGTGATCAATTTTGCTGTCGTCAATGCCATACAGAAACGCTACAGCCCCAGCTTCCAGAGCCCAATAACCACAGTAACTCCCTTCGTCACCTTGTTTGTGCGAATCATGCCATGGAGCTTGCTTGAATGCCGGATACCAACTTTCGCAGTATCTTTTTAATAGATTTGAGGCTTCGTCTTTATCTTCTTCGTAGATGGCTAGGACGAGGGGGGTGTAGATGTCGTGTGCAAGATGGTTCTGAGACTATGTCCAAGTGTGTTTTTGCTCTTTTGCATTCTTCGCTCAGCGCCGGAAAATTAGCGCCGAGCGAACGGTAGAGCAGCTTATTCTTCGCCAGACCAATACCAGATCGTGTCGCCCCAAGCAGAATTATCAAACTTTGGCATGATTTCTCCTTGGTTGAAGTAACGGCGAGAATCCTTTTGAGCGGGAGTGAACCAAAAGCCTGACTTTATGCACGGTTTTCCCGCATCCACTCGAGATGTTTGTGAGGAGCTTGATGATTGATAGTTTCTAGCGTATTCGACTAGATCTTTAGGGTAGACCATATGACTGATCTTGCGATCATCTATTCCGTAAAGAAATGCGACAGCAGCGGCTTCGAAAGCCCAATACCCAACATAGTTTCCATCATCATCTTCTATGTCTAAGTGGCTATCATGCCAGTTGGTTTGTAGTTTTCCGAAAGCGGGGTACCATTCTTTACAGTATTCAAGTAGCAGGTCGCTCGCTTCGTTTTCGTCATCAGCGTAAATTGCTTTCACTAGCGGCGAATAAAGTTCGTGATACCATTCATCAAGATCTGACCGGCCAGGAAGAATTTTGCGCAGAAGATCTTCGTATAAAGTATCTTCGTGTGCATATCCTGCGCGATCAATTAAGTTAACAAAGCGGATAAGCAAATCTGTTTGATGCAGCAATATACACAGGCTGATAACTTGGACGCACTCTTCGTATTGCTCAGGCCAATCATCTATTGCTAATGGTGAAATGTCAGGTTCGCCGTCTTCCAAAGCTAAAGCATTCTGATAGATTTCATAGCAAGTTATAAGCTTTTCTAGCCTTGGGAGTAGTGTTTCTATTGGTTCCCCTGCGGTATAGCTTATCAGTAGTGCATTGAATGCAGATTCTTTAAAGTGGCCTGTGCGAAGAGCCTTTTCCTGCGCAGGGTTATCTGCCTGCATGGTTTCATTTTTCCAGCGGGATTCTGTTTCGTCATAAAGTTTTATGGATTTTTGATAGTAAGAGTCGAAAATGAATTTTTGGCGTCTGTTCATGCTGGTATTCTAGCCTCTTCTTTTAATACGTCCAAATTCCCATATTTTTTTCGTAATGAGGCTAATCGTTTATTAACGGCCTCTCTTACTTCTTCCTCGCCATAATGAAACCCGTCGTGATCGCGGTGAGTTTCTTCATGTGAATTTGCCAGCTGAGCGTCGGCATGCGCTTTGGGGCTGAGGCTCTTATGATAAAGAGGAGTAAAAAATAAGTGGCGACTATAGGACTTCATGATGCTTTCTCGTAGTTCAATATTTTTTATCGCCAATGGTAGCTTTGATGTTATCCATGCGCGACTCATCTGAACTATGTGCTTCTTTGACTTTTCATCTGTTTTTTTATTTTTTTTGCCACTCGGAGTGTTCTTGTCGTTAGTAGCTTTCGCATTGTCACTTGAGGTTTTTCCGCCTGATTTACCTCCGGCTTTTCCGCCAGCTTTTCCACCTGCCTTTTGTTTAGCGGGTTTATTCTGATCTGCGTCATCCGTAATCGGTTCGAGAAGTTCAGAAGGATCCAGAACCCCGGAAAGTCCTAGCTTGGAAGCAATTTTTGGTTTTGAACCCTCAATTTTTTGAAGAAACTTAGGCGCGTCTTCCCGCTTGCTAGCTTTCGCTTCAACTATAGCGAATTTTTTATTATTGTTTGTACTTGGATTCGCTCGCCAGATGGAGTCGATTCCGGTTCCATTTGCCCCATCTGTAAGTTTGTATAGAACATGTCTAGCTTTGGGGTTGCCACCTTTTGACAACTTTCCAAGCGTATCGCCGTTCGGTTTCCCGTCCAGCCATTTGCCTTCTGAACCTTTATCATGACCGTCCCACTTTTTTCCCCAGCCAAATTTCTCTGCGCATATATAGTCTGCGATGTGCTCTCCGCACACACCTAAGCCCTCGTTGAGGATGTCTGCGGTGGCAACGGCTAGCTTCGTGTTAGCAGGCTGGTTAGAGTGAGCGGAACTTGGACCGTCTTTGCCATTTTTTGCTACGGTCGCGTCCTTGCCAGCAGGTTTTTCTACCCTCTTGGGGTGGGTAGATCCTGAAGATAATGCGGAACTATTGCGTTGCATCCCTTTCCATTTTGTTAAGCGCCTTTCCACAATGCCGATCATTTCTGGCATGTTGTCGCGAGCGGTCGCGAGTACGGTGACAACTGCGGATTGAGTCCAGTTGGGCAGGCTTTGGAAAGCTGAAGAACCTTTTACTGCGCTAATGATGTCGTCAAGCTCACCTCGGAGCTTCGACGCGTTGAATACTTCTTTTAGCAACTCCTCCGGACTTGTTTTGATACCACACTCTTGTAATACAAAACGCAACAAATCAAATAGAACCGGGGCATAACGCTGAGGATCTTTATTGACTATGCGCATGCTTTTTTTCAGACCATCACCTGGTCCAGGAATCCAGCCGATAACTGCAAGGAGCAAATCAAATTTTGCTTCATCTTTACCGTCTGCAGTTTCCGCATTGTAGAGGACGATAGAGGACTCTACTGTGTCGTACGCGTCGATCGCTTGACCTAGAAAGGGTACGGCTCCTAAGGCAATACCCTTCGCAAGTTCGACTGCTGCCTCTTTATAAGCTGCTGTACGGTCTTCAGTTTGCGCTTCTTCACTCATGTCAGCCTCCCTGCGGCTTTCTCCACTAGTGCTTGTAAATCAACGTTGTCTGGATCGAGTCCAAGTTTTCGGATGTCCTCATTGACCTTTGCATCGCTACTTTGGACGATTTTCACTGGTTCGCGATCAAAAGGCCGCGGATCTTCGCCGTAATAGACTTTGGCCGGTCCTTTCGGCACGTCTTCCAACCGGGCGAAGCCGTCATCGTCCAGCACGCCTTCGCGGGTCGAGCCATCGGCGAAATCAACGCGATAAGACGCGCCCGGCACCGGTTCCAGATTGTCGTAGTGCAAATTCAACTCAAGCCACGTCGGGTTGGCCTTGGCTTTTTCCATCAGCCTTCCGGCGATGTCTGCCGCTGCCAACCCCGGAATCAACGGCACCAAAATCCCGATCCCGGTGCCCACGCCAGGCGCGCCGCCGGTATTGACCTTCACTTCAGCGCCGCTGATGGTCACGCCGCCGGCGTCGACCTTGACGAAACTGCCGCCAGCCTTGGCGGTGAGTTCCATGCCGGCGTCTACCACGACCTTGTCGCCGGCGTGGTAGTGGATTTCGCTGCCGGCTTCGACGAATTGAGCGGTGCCGATTTTTACGTGCTGGGTCACGCCGACGGTCAGGTGCTCGTCGGCGCGCATTTCGCTGATGCGGTCCAGATGGGTGATGCGGTGTTCTTCAACCTTGAATTCGCTCAGCGTATTGGCTTCAACGGTGTCATGCCGTTCATTGCCGACGCGAATCTTCTGGTCGTGCTCGATGTTTTCGTCCCAGTCGCGTTGGGCGTGGATGTAGATCTGCTCGACGCCTTTTTTGTCTTCGATACGGAATTCGTTGTAGCCCTTGCCGCCCGGTGAACTCAGGGTCTTGAAGGTGCTGCGGGTTTTGTTTGCCGGCAGGTCGTAGGGGACGACGTTTTCCTTGTGGTACAGGCAACCGGTGACGAGTGGCTGGTCGGGATCGCCTTCGAGGAAGGTGACGAGGACTTCCATGCCGATGCGCGGGATGGCGATGCCGCCGTACGCGGCGCCGGCCCAGCCGCTGGCGACGCGCATCCAGGAGGTTGTTTTATCGTCGGCCTGGCCGTCGCGGTCCCAGCGAAATTGCACCTTGATGCGGCCGTATTGATCGCAGTGAATTTCTTCGCCGGACGGGCCGGTAACGATGGCGGTCTGGCTGCCGAGGATTTTCGGTTTCGGGTGTTCGAGGGCAGGGCGGTAGTGCGCGTCCCACGGGGTGGCGAGGAAGCTGTTGCGGTAGCCCTGGTGGAAATCGCTTTTGTTGTCGGTGACGTCGCTGGTGACGTTTTCACCGAGCACTTGCGGTTGTTTGCCTTCGTGGAAGACTTCGAGCAGCAACCACATATCGTTCCACTCGGCGCGCGGGTGTTCGGCGAGGGTGAGGAAGTGGCCGCTGGTGAGGGTCGGTTCGTCACCTTTGCCTTCGGCGAGTGTGTAGTCGCTGCGATGGCGTTCCAGTGCGCGGGTCGAGAGGTGCTTGCCGCGCTCGCGGGTAGTGAAGCGGCCGGGGTAATCGTAGTCTTCGAGGTCCGGGGCGAAGGGGCTGGTTGCCGTGCCTTCGGGGAGGATCTGCGGCTTTTCGAAGTCGTAGTCGCGGCGGCTGACGCGAGTGGTGCGGGTTTCCAGGCGCAGGTTGAAGCGCTTGATCACCGGTTTGTCAGCGCTCATGCCGGAGTCTTGCTGGTAGCTCACGGCTTTAAGTTTGCGAAACACCGTCTGGTCGTCGCCGAACACCAGTTTGTGGCCGCTACTGCTGTGCTGGAAGTGGAAGTGAATGCCTTCCTCTTCGCACAGGCGCTGGATGAAGTGCAGGTCTGATTCGTCGTACTGCACGCAGTAGTCACGCTCGGGGTACTCGGCGCCGAGCTGGAAGCTGTAGGCGTTGGCGAGGATGCCGCGATCTTCCAGCACCTGAGCGATGATCTTCGGCACTGTGAGTTGCTGAAAGATCTGCTGGTCGTGGTTGTGGCGCAGGTAGGCCAGTTGCGGCACCAGACTGATGCTGTATCGGGTCAGAGTTTTGCCGGAATCGCCTTGCTCGATGCGATACACCAGGCCATGAATCTTGCCTTCGCCGGTGGCGCCAAAGGTCAGCACACCGGGCTTGTGCAGCAGCTCTTCGAGCTTCAGATCGGGGCGGGCGCTGACCAGTTCGAGGTCGAAACGGAACGGTTCGTTGAGGGCTTCGCGACCGATGAAGCTGAGGACTTGCAGGTCGGCGTTGGCGCCTTCAAGCGTGAGGGTGATGTGGGTTGCGTTGGCGTCCAGCATGCCTAGAGTTCCGTCCGTTGAATAAGCAGGTGACGGATGATGTCGGATTAGGCTGACTCGTTCAAGGCGCAAATGCCGTAGTGAGGGGCTTGGCAGCGTATGGGGGAAACCCTTAGTTGGGCCATTTGGCCTAATGAAATCGGGCGTTTTAGCCGATATGCCCGCGACGGTTACGCGTATTCAACTGACCGGGCGCATGAGAATTACCAGTCAGTTTCAGACTAGAGTTGCCTGTAGCACGTCAAAGCCATCGGCCATCAACCATGTTCAACGGTGCAATGCTGACGTCCAACGACGTGAAAGATCTGACCCTCGTGGTGTCGCGACGGGACAAGTACACCGCGCGTGTTAAAGGCCGATGTACGTCTGATCAAAAGTGCCGACAGCGGCGCCGAAAGAGTCGGTTCCATCGACGGCCACACGCTCAGTGGCGGTTGGCCGCGCATGAACGACGACAACTCGATGCCTTACTTCGATGGCAGCAACCCGTATCTGGTCAACTGTGTGCAGGTCAACGACTTACCGCACCCGATACGAGAAGTTTGCCTGGGATGTGGATGAGACCCGGTTGATGGTGAGTTACAACTTTTGGGTGTTGTGAACCTCAGATTTGTAGTGTTTGATCCGGCGTTTTCGTGAGCAAGCCCCCACCCACAGGTTTCTCGGGTGTTCATAAACAGAGATCCTTGTGGGAGCGGGCTTGCTCGCGAAGGCGTTGTTACAGCCAATGCCAGAATCGGCTCCAGAACCCGCGATTCAAGTCCTCCTTGCAGCCGGCATATTGCTGGGCATACACATTCGAACGACTTTGCACCTTGCCCGCCGTGGCCATCAACCACGCCTTGCTGGCATAGGTTTTCTGCCGATAGCCACCCCAGCCTTCGTGGTAGTTGAGGTACTGGCCGTAGGCGTCGTATTTGTATACGCCGTTGATCGACGTGGTCTTGTCCATGTACCAGCCAACAAAATCGATAGCGTCATCAAAGTCCTCACGGTCGGCCCAGTTGCGGCCGGTGCTTTTCTGGTAGTCGGACCAGACTTCATCCTTGGCCTGGGCGTAGCCCGAGGCGGTCGACACCCGGCCCCACGGGATTACCCAGAGCAGGTATTTGCGCGGGGTCTTGGCGTCGTAGCGGTAGCCGGATTCCTGATACATGATGGCGAAGGGCACCTGGATCGGCACGCCCCAGCGTTTTTGCGTGACTTGCGCTGCGTCGTACCAATCACTTTTCTCGCGGAAGATCTCGCAGATGTTTTCTGGCGAACGGGGCGGCGAGGTGCCGCAACCCGTCAATAACGCCGCGAGTATCAGTAGTCCAATCGTCTGCCCTGAATTCAAAAGCCGTTATCCCGTCTTGCGCGTAAAAAGGGCGACAGTCTACGCGCTCAGCTCAATTGGTGACGATAGGGCAAATCCGGACCGGTCTTGCTGCACGTCAGCGCCGCCGCTTGCACGGCAAACTTGAGCATCGCGTCAATCTGCTCGCGCGCAAGCTGTTGCACGCCGTCCACCGAATCCAGGCCTTGTTCGGTCAACCAAGTAATCAGCGCGGCCTGGAAGGTATCGCCGGCGCCAACGGTATCGGCGATCTTTACCGAACTGGCCGGCACCGACCATGCACCATGGACGCGGCTGAAGGCCGTCGCGCCGTCACCGCCCCGGGTCAGGAATACCACTTGGCAGCGATGCTCCAGCCAGCCTTCGATGACGCGCTGCGGGTCCTGCCCGGGGTACAGCAGGCTCAAGTCTTCATCGCTGACTTTGATCAGATCCGCCAGTTGCACCAGTGTGGCGATGCGTGCGCGCCACAGATCGATATTCGGCTCGGGATTGAGGCGCACGTTGGGGTCGAGCGTGATCAGGCGTTTGCCGCTTTCGCGCTGGACCAGGGCGAGCAGGGTGTCGGCAATCGGCTGCACCACCAGTGAGAACGAACCGACATGCAGGCCGCGCACCTCGGGGCCCAACGTCGGCAGGTGCGTCAGGCTCAGTTGCCGATCCGCGCAGCCTTCACCGCGAAAGCTGTAATGCGGCGAGCCATTGGCTCCGACGGCGACCATCGCCAGGGTGGTCGGCGCGGCGAAGTCCACCAGATAGTCCGGTCGCACACCTTCCTCCTGCAACACTTGCTGCAAGCGGCGGCCGAGGTAGTCGGTGGACAGTCCGCCAAACAAGGCCGAATCCACGCCCAAGCGGCGCAAGCCGACGGCGACGTTGAACGGCGAGCCGCCGGCAATCGCCTTGAAATTCACTTTCGAGGCCAGACCGCTGGCATCGTTTTCGCTGAAGAAATCAAACAGGGCTTCGCCACACACCAAATACATAATTGTTAGCTCTTTATAGGATTGCGACATGTTGTTGATAGCGTTCATAGGCCTGCTGGAACGCTGTGACGTTGGTGGCAATCGGCAGGGTTTCACTGCTCAGGTCAAGCTTCACGCAGCGCTCGCACAGGTCGGCAAGTGTGTCTTCGTGGCCGTTCGACCATGATTTGCACCACGCCGCTTGAACCGCCGCGCCAAGGGCGGCGGCTTCGCTTTGTTCAGTGCAGATCACCGGGGTGTTCATGATGTCGGCGACGATCTGCCGCCACACGGCGCTTTTCGAGCCACCGCCGATCAGGCAAATGCTGCGGCTTTGTAAACCATTGTGCCGGAGCAAATCCAGTCCATAGCGCAGGCCGAACGTGGTGCCTTCGACGGCAGCGCGGCACAGATTGGCCTGGGTCAGGTTATCCAGCGTCAAGCCGTGCAGGCTGCCGGTGGCATGGGGCAGGGCGGGGACGCGTTCGCCGTTGAGGAACGGCAGCATGCTCACGCCCTCGGCGCCGATGGGCGCTTGCGCGACGAACTCGTTGAACTGATCGAGATCGAGGTCGAACAACTCACGGATGGCGCCGGTGGCGTTGGTCAGGTTCATGGTGCAGATCAGCGGCAACCAGCCACCGCTGGAGGAACAGAAGGTAGCGACCGAGGCATCCGGACTGACTTTCGGCACGTCGGCATAGGCATACACCGTACCGGAGGAACCCAGGCTCATGGTGATGGCGCCGGGCTGAATGTTGGCGGTGCCGATGGCGCCCATCATGTTGTCACCGCCGCCGCTGGAGATCAGTGCGTTGGGGTTCAGGCCCAGTTGTTCGGCGATGGCTGGGAGGAGGGTCCCCACCGCTTCGTGTGCGTCGATCAACTCCGGCAGCGCTGCTTGCAGGCGTCCGCTGGCGTCGATGTCGCGCAGCAGTTGCAAGTCCCACTGGCGGGTGCGTACGTTGAAATAACCGGTGCCCGAGGCGTCGCCGTATTCGCTGCACGCGCGGCCGGTAAGCCAGTAATTGAGGTAGTCGTGGGGCAGCAGAATTCGCGATATGCGCGCAAATACCGCCGGATGCTGTTCTTTGGTCCAAAGCAGTTTCGACACGGTGTAGCCCGGCGCGATGATCACGCCGAGGCGTTCCAGAGAGCCTTTCTCGCCGCCCAGATGGGTGAGCAGTCGATCATTTTCGGCGCTGCTTTCGGTGTCGCACCAGAGTTTGGCCGGGCGCAACACTTCGCCTTGATCGTCGAGCAATACCAAACCGTGTTGCTGGCCTGACACGCCAATGCCGAGAATCGACTGACCGTCGACATTCGCCGCCAAGAGTGCGCGGCGGGTGGCGAGGGCGAAGGCTTGCAGCCATTGCTGCGTGTCTTGCTCGCGGCGACCGTTGGCGCCGCTGATCATCGTGTGTGCGGCGGCGCCCTGGCCGAGGACTTGGCCGCTGGTGGCATCCAGGATGATTGCTTTGGTGCCTTGGGTGCCGCAGTCGATGCCCAGGAAGCGTTGTCGGGTTGTCACAGGAATGTCCTCAGGGTCTCAGGTCTACCAGCAGGCTCGCCCCCACAAGGGTGCGCATTTCAAAATGTGGGAGCGGGCTTGCTCGCGAGGGCGTCAGTCGTCTCACCGCTCGATTCAGGCCAGCACCCGTTCCAATGTTCGCGAAACACCCACTTCGCGCAAACTCTCGCAGCACCACTCGAACGCCGCGACAAACGCCGCCGAACGCGGGATCGCCGTGCCAAAAATCTCCTCGACCGCTAATAATCGCTGAGAGATCAACGCATCGTCCGCCACCAGCCCCTGACAAAACGCCGCGCGCGGATCTGGTATCGAATAGGTGTCGCCGTTCTCATCCATGCCTTTCAAATACAGGGCCCACGCAGCAACGACCAAGGCTGCGCGTTTGGTGTCCTGGCCATCAGCAATCAACCGATTGATCGTCGGAATCGTGAACTTGGGAAACTTCGACGACCCGTCCGAACACACCCGTTCAAGCTGATCGGCAATCGCCTGATTGGAGAACCGCGCTACCAGTGTGTCCTTGTATTCGCTCAGATCAATGCCGGGCACTGGCGCCAGTTGCGGCGTGACATCCTGATCCATGTAAGCGCGCATGTACCGCACGAACAGCGGGTCTTTCATGGTCTCGTGGACAAAGCGATAACCCTTCAAAAAGCCCAGATAAGTCAGCGCCAGATGGCTGCCATTGAGCAGTTTGATCTTCATTTCTTCGTACGGCGAAACGTCGTCGGTGAACTGCACACCGACCTTTTCCCAGGCCGGACGGCCGTTGACGAACCTGTCTTCCAGCACCCACTGCACAAACGGCTCGCAAACCACCGGCCAGGCATCGTCCACGCCGTGCTTGTCCGCCAGTTGCAGGCGATGCGCGGTGCTGGTCATCGGCGTGATGCGGTCAACCATGGCGTTGGGGAAACTGACGTTCTGCTCGATCCAGTCGCGCAGCACGGGGTCGCGCAACATGGCGAACGTGAGCAACGCTTTGCGGGTGACGGCGCCGTTGTGGGGCAGGTTATCGCAGGACATGATCGTGAACGCCGCCGTGCCGGCGCCACGGCGTTTCTCCAGCGCTGCGCAAAGGAAACCGAAGACGGTTTTCGGGGCTTGAGGGTGTGCCAGATCGTATTGAATCTGCGGCAAGTGCGCCATGAACTCACCGTTGCTGTCGTCGATGCAATAGCCACCTTCGGTGATGGTCAGCGAGACGATGCGGATCTGCGGATCGGCGAGTTTTTCGATGAGGGCCTGAGCACCGTCCTCGGCCAACAGCATGTCGCTGATCGCACCGATCACACGGACTTCGGTGTCGTCGCTATCGCCGAGTTCGAACAGCGTGAACAGGTAATCCTGCTCCTTGAGATCATCGCGGGCGCGGCGGTCTTCGTCGCGCAGGCCAACGCCGCAAATCGCCCAGTCCAGCGCTTCGCCGGTGTTCATCAGCGCGTCGGTGTAATACGCCTGATGCGCGCGATGAAATCCACCGACGCCAATGTGAGCAATGCCCTGACGGGTGTCGCTGAGGTTGTAGGCGGGCAGTTTCACCTCAGGAGCGAGGCGGTTGAGGTTCTGTTCGTTCAGTTTCATCGGATAGTCTCGACAATCAGGCCGCAGCGCGTAGCGGACGGGTCAACGCCAGACCTTCGGCATCGAATAAGTGGCAGTGGGCGGCGTCCAGACACAAGTTCAGTTGCTCGCCATAACGGCTGGCCAGGTCTGCGCGTACACGCATGGTCAGGGCTTCGCCGGCATTGGTTTTGACGTGGCAGAACGTGTCGCTGCCCAAGCGCTCGCTGACGTCAGCGGTGACGTGCAGGGTGCAGTCGCCCGGTTGCGCCAGTTCCAGGTGTTCGGGGCGGATGCCGAGGGTCACGTCGCTGCCAACGCTCAGATGGGCGGCGTTGAAGGGCAGCGTGATACGCGTCCCCGCGTCCAGCGCCACTTCGCAGTGTTGTCCATCGACCCGGGCGATCTTGCCCTTGAGGAAACCCATCTTCGGCGTGCCGAGGAAACCGGCGACGAACAGGTTGGCGGGGTTGTGATACAGGTCCAGCGGAGAGCCCACTTGCTCGATCTTGCCACCATTCAGTACCACGACTTTGTCAGCCATGGTCATGGCTTCAACCTGATCGTGGGTGACGTAGATCATGGTCGCTTGCAAGTCTTTGTGCAGGCGCAGCAGTTCCAGGCGCATCTGCACCCGCAGGGCCGCGTCGAGGTTGGACAGTGGTTCATCGAAGAGGAAAATTTTCGGGTTGCGCACGATGGCGCGGCCAATCGCTACGCGCTGACGCTGACCACCGGAGAGTTGTTTCGGCTTGCGCTCCAGCAACGGCCCCAGCTCAAGGATGCGCGCCGCTTCGCCGACTTTTTTCGCGACTTCGGCTTTGGGCACGCCGGCCAGATCGAGGGCGAACGACATGTTCTTTTTCACCGTCATGTGCGGATACAGCGCGTAGGTCTGGAACACCATCGCCAGATCGCGTTTGGCCGGGCTGACTTCGGTGATGTCGCGGCCATCCAGTTCGATGGTGCCGCCACTGACTTCTTCAAGGCCGGCGATCAGACGCAGCAGGGTGGATTTGCCGCAACCGGACGGGCCGACGAAGACCACGAACTCTTTGTCGTTCACTTCCAGGTCGATGCCCTTGATGATGGAAAAACCTTCGAAGCCTTTTTGCAGATTCTTGATTTTCAGGTTGGCCATGGGGGCCTCCGCTTGAGTTATTTCAATTGCACCGGGCAAGCTTTTGGTGGGAGCGGGCTTGTTCGCGAAGCGGTCGTGTCAGTCGGTATCAAGGGTGGATGACACTGCGCTTTCGCGAGCAAGCCCGCTCCCACGGGACATTGCGTTGGGTTGGATAGATTCATTTCACGGCGCCGAACGACAAACCGCGCACCAGTTGTTTTTGGCTGATCCAGCCGAAGATCAGGATCGGCGCACACGCCAGGGTCGAGACTGCCGACAACTTGGCCCAGAACAACCCTTCGGGACTCGAATACGAGGCGATCAGCGCGGTCAGTGGTGCGGCTTTTGACGAGGTCAGGTTCAGCGACCAGAAAGCCTCGTTCCAGCACAGGATCAGCGACAGCAGCACCGTCGAGGCCAGGCCGCCCTTGGCGATCGGCAGCAGCACGCGAACCATTTCCTGCCACAGCGTGGCGCCGTCGAGCCGGGCGGCTTCGAGGATGTCTTTGGGAATGTCCTTGAAGTAGGTGTAAATCATCCAGACCACGATGGGCAGGTTGATCAGCGTGTAGATGACGATCAGGGCCGTGCGCGTGTCGAGCAGGCCGAAACTCTTGGCCAGCAGGTAGATCGGCATCAGCACGCCCACCGGCGGCAGCATTTTGGTGGAGAGCATCCACAGCAGCGTGCCTTTGGTGCGCTGGGTTTCGTAGAACGCCATCGAGTACGCCGCCGGCACCGCGATCAGCAGGGACAGGGCGGTGGCGCTGAAGGAAATCACCACCGAGTTCCAGGCGAAACTGAAGTAGTCGCTGCGCTCGTTGATGTGCAGGTAGTTCTCCAGCGTCGGCGTGAAGATGAACTGTGGCGGCGTGGCAAACGCGTCGATTTCGCTCTTGAAACTGGTCAGCACCATCCAGAAGATCGGGAAGAAAATCACGATCGCGATGGCCCAGGCCAGGGTGCCGAGCAGCAGGCTTTGCAGCCGGCGGGATTGTTGAAGAGTCATGGCAGGCCTCAGGCTTTGTCAGTCAGGTTTTTGCCGATCATCCGCACCAGAATGATCGCGGCGATGTTGGCGATGACCACGGCAATCAAACCGCCCGCCGAGGCCATGCCGACGTCGAACTGCACCAGTGCCTGGTTGTAGATCAGGTAGGCCAGGTTGGTCGAGGCGTAGCCAGGGCCACCGTTGGTGGTGGTGAAAATCTCGGCGAACACCGACAGCAGAAAGATCGTTTCGATCATCACCACCACGGCAATCGGCCGGGCGAGGTGCGGCAGGGTCAGGTGCCAGAAGATCGCGACGGGGCCAGCGCCGTCCAGGCGCGCCGCTTCTTTTTGTTCCTGGTCGAGGGACTGCATGGCGGTCATCAGAATCAGGATGGCGAAGGGCAGCCATTGCCACGAGACAATGATGATGATCGACAGCAGCGGGTAGTGCGCCAGCCAGTCCACCGGCTGCGCGCCGAACAGCTTCCAGACGTAGGCGAGGATTCCGGAGACCGGATGAAAGATCAGGTTCTTCCAGATCAGAGCGCCGACCGTGGGCATGATGAAGAACGGCGAAATCAGCATCACCCGCACGATTCCGCGACCGAGGAACTCGCTGGCTTCAAGCAGAGCGCTGATCAATACACCGAACACCACGCTGATCAGCAACACACTGCCGACCAGCAACAACGTATTGGTGGCGCCGGGCAGGAAGCCGGAGTCGGTCAGGAAGTAAGTGAAGTTCTCAAGCCCGACGAACTGGTTTTCACCGGGGTAAAGCAGGTTGTAGCGGATCAACGAGAAGTAGACGGTCATGCCCAGCGGCACAATCATCCAGAGCAGCAACAGGGCCACTGAAGGGCTGACCAGAAACCAGCCGGGATTGGCCAAACGGCTTTTGCGCTGTGGCTGGGCGAGGTCGATGTGGGCTTTGGCAGTTGAAGTATTCATGGTGATCACAACCGAGTCATACAGACCTATGGAGATCCCATGTGGAAGCGAGCCTGCTCGCGAAAGCGGTGGATCAGTGCCATGTGTATTGGCTGGTACGACGCCTTCGCGAGCAGGCTCGCTGCCACAGGAGGCAGGAGCGAGCCTTACGGATTACTTGGGATAACCGGCGCGCTTCATCGCGCGTTCGGTGGTTTGCTGGGCGGCTTCCAAGGCTTGATCCACCGTGGTCTGGCCGATCAATGCCGCCGAGAACAGCTTGCCGACCTGGGTACCGACGGCCTGGAACTCAGGAATGGTCACCAATTGAATACCGATGTAAGGCACCGGTTTTAGCGTCGGTTTGCTCGGGTCCGCCGCCTTGAGCGATTCCAGCGTCACTTTGGCGAACGGCGCGGCGCTCATGTAGGCATCGCTGTAGGTCGAGGCACGCGTGCCTGGCGGTACGTTGGCGATACCGTCGGTTTTGGCTACCAGTTCGCCGTACTCTTTGGAGGTCGCCCAAGCACTGAATTCTTTCGCGGCGTCTTTGGCTTTGGAGCTGGTCGGAATCGCCAGCGCCCACGAATACAGCCATGCCGAACCTTTGTCGGTGACCTGATGGGGCGCAAAGGTGAAGCCGACGTGATCAGCGACCTTGCTCTGAGTCTTGTCGGTCACAAACGAGCCGGCGACGCTGGCATCGACCCAGATTGCGCATTTGCCGCTGTTGAACAAGGCGAGGTTTTCGTTGAAACCGTTGCTGGACGCACCCGGCGGGCCGGATTTCTTCATGGTGTTGACGTAGAAGTTCAGCGCGTTTTTCCACTCAGGGCCGTTGAATTGCGGCTGCCATTTTTCATCGAACCAGCGTGCGCCATAAGCGTTGGCGATGGTGGTGACCAGCGCCATGTTCTCGCCCCAACCGGCTTTGCCACGCAGGCAGATGCCGTACTGCTCTTTGTCTTTGTGGGTGAGTTTTTCGGCGAAGCCTGCAATCTGCTCCCAGGTCGGACGCTCGGGCATGGTCAGGCCGGCTTCCTTGAACAGATCGGTGCGGTAATAGGTGATCGAGCTTTCGGCATAGAACGGCAAGGCGTACAGCGAACCCTTGACCGACAGGCCTTCGCGCACCGACGGGAACACGTCGTCGAGGGCGTAACTGGCCGGCAGATCCTTCATCGGTTCCAGCCAGCCCTTGGCGCCCCACAGTGCCGCTTCGTACATGCCGATGGTCAACACGTCGAACTGGCCACCCTGGGTGGCGATGTCGGTGGTCAGGCGTTGGCGCAGGACGTTTTCTTCCAGTACCACCCAATTGAGCTTGATGTCCGGATGCTCGGTCTCGAAGGTTTTCGAGAGCTTTTGCATGCGAATCATGTCGCTGTTGTTCACGGTGGCGATGGTCAGGGTCTGGGCGCCAAGGCTGACGCTGCTGAGGGTCATGCAGGTGAGGGCAAGCAGAGCTTTTGCAGTGGGTTGCATCGTGCACTCCTTTTCTGCGTCCGGAGGGAGGCAGAAGGACAGTTATTGTTTTTGTGTCTTCCTGTGCAGGAAGAATGTGCGCTGATTACAGCCTTCAATCGACGGACTGACAAATCATCCGTCGCACTCTGATCGATACTTTCTTGCACTGGGCTTTGGGGCGATTAACGCAGGGCAGGGGATTTCAGCGAAGGGAGGGTGTCGGATACGTACAGGTTGTGAGCCAAAAACAGAACAAAGCCTGTAGGAAGTGTCAGGTGTGGTTCTGTTCGGTCAGGCGCTGCACGGCGAGGCGTCGATAATGCGAGGGCGTCATGCCCTTGAGTTGCTGAAACCGCCGATTGAAGTTGGAAATGTTGTTGAAGCCCGACTCAAAACACACGTCAGTTACCGGTTTGTCGCCATCGGCCAGCAGTTCGCAGGACTTGCTGATGCGCAGGCGATTGACGAATTCGATGAAGTTGCGCCCGGTCGCCTGTTTGAACACACGGCTGAAATAGGTCGGCGTCATGCCCAGATGCTCGGCGACTTCCTCCAGTGAAATATCCCGGGCGTAGTGGCTGAAGATGTAATCAACAGCGCGGTTGGTGCGGTCGATGTTGTGCTCATCCGCCAATTGCGGCGTGGTGGCGCCGGACAACAACTGAAAATCATCGCTGGCGGCGAGCAATTCCATCAGGATGAAAAAGTGTCCGAGGCGGGTAATCCCCTGAGTGTCGGCGATCCGCTGCATCAGCGCCATGGCCTGACGGATCGTCCGTTTGCAGCGGAATTCGATGCCGTACTGAGCTCGCTCCAACAGCGGTGCCAGGGTTTTCAGTTCGGTGAACACCTGATGGCCGCTCTCGAACAACTCATCCGTGAAATTGACCAGCATGTCGCGCTTCTCGACCACTTCGTGTTCGGCCACCTGGCTGATCCAGTTGTGCGGCAGGTTGGGGCCGGTGAGAAACAGGGTTTCGGGATAGAAGTTGCCGATGTAGTCGCCAATGAACACCTTGCCTGAGCTGGCGACGATCAGGTGCAGTTCGTATTCCTTGTGGAAATGCCAACGCACCAGCGGGCAGGGGAAGCCGTGCTGGCGGTAGATGATGGACAACCCGTTGTGGTCATCCATCAACTCGTAAGAAGGGTCGGTCACGCGGGCGGTTCGGTTCATGGCCTGCTACTTTGTTGTTATCGCCTGCTGATCATGCCTCGTTCGACGTGTGATGTGCCAGTTCGCTCTGACCGCATGCTCTGACCGGGCTCAAGCGGGCTGTGCACGAAGTACCAGCGTCGACTTCTCGATGGCTTTTTCCAGATTGGCCATTTGACAAAAAGACACGATGTTCGAGTTTTTTATAAAGTCGAAGTTAATGATGTTGCACTTCTTCGCCCAGTCCGTTTGGGTGGGGTCAAACCAGGTGTCCAGTTCATTCAGAATTCGCTGCGGGCCACCGACTGTATAGCTCGTCGCAGACAGCGACCAGAGTCGCCACTGGGTCGGTGGGCTGTCTAAAACCTCTGTGATGTAACGGTGCAGGTCAGAAACAGTGACCAGCGACTGGCCAATCCATTTGTGTTGGATCTGTTCATGAAAGCGGTGGTCTCGAGTGTCCCAGCTCATGGGGGCCGCCACCAGGATCCTTTGCAGGGGGCTGATGTCTTTTAACTGACCTAGTGTCAAACCTGCGTTTTCCTGCACAATCATCCGCTCGCCCAGATGTTTCAGCATTAACTGTTTGAATTCTTCGTGATTGAATTCACTGCTGCCTCCCTTGAGTTCATGGAAGTCCAGAATGATGAATTCATTGGGACTTCTTTCCAAAAACGCCTGGACCGCGAGCATGAGATCGCCAAGGTTGCGATTGGAGCGATAGCCGTTGTGCTGAAAGCGAAACTTTTCCAGACCCTGGCCTTCTTTGTCATAAATCAATCGTGCGTCCAGCGCTCTGGCGCCACGATTGAGTTGCGAATAAAAAGAAATGTCCTGGCACGCGAGCCAGTTCTTGCCCGGGAACAAGGAGAAGGAAGCTTCCCAGTCACAGCCGGCATTATGGGCGCCGGGTAGTGTCAATTCACGCAGTGACAGATTGTCGATCTGCGGGGTTGCAGTTATCCATTGAGTCAGGGGTAAGTCGTTCGATTGGAAATCATTCATGTTGTACATCCGGCAGTATTAATAATGGTAGGTCGACGTTTCGACGTGCAGGATGTTTATAGTGGATGGCGTTTGATCAGCCAATGCTTGTTTGAATGCAAGTTATTTAACAGTTAGGGTGTTGGTAGATCTTCGTAGTTTGTTGGTTGTGTTGTTTTGGCTTTTTCAACGGCTTTCTCGATATTGGCATTTTTGCAATGCGATACAATCCTGGCGTTTTCAATGAAATCAAAATTGATAATGTTGCATCTTTTAGCCCAGTCGGTGCTGGAAGGGTGAAACCAAGTGTCCAGATGGCCGAGAATGCGTTGTGGCCCGCCGAGCGTATAGCACGTTGCGGAGAGCGACCAAAGCCATCGTTTGTCCGGGGGGTTGCTTAAAATACGGTCGATGTAGCGGTGCAGGTCAGAAGCGTCGACAATGGATTGCCCGATCCACCGATGAATCACTGCATCATGAATCCGGTTATCGTCTGTACTTCCTGATACAGGCGCGGCCAGTAATATCCTTTGCCGCGGCGCACGTGCCTTCAATTGACCCAGGGTCAGATGCAGAGATTCCAATGGAATGAGTTGCTCGCCCAGCGTGCGCAGGATCACCTGTTTAAATTCGTCGTAATTGAATCCAGTTGCACCACTTTTCAGTTCATGAAAGTCCAGAATGATGAACTCGTCCGGATTTTTTTGAAGGAACTCCTTGACGTCACGAACAAGGTCGTCAAGCGTGCGGGAGGAACAATAGCCACCATGTTGGAATCTGAACCGTTCAATATCTCTCGCTTGGCTGTCATAAAATAATCGAAGGTCGAGTGCTCGGGCGCCACGATTCAGTTGGCCAGCAAAAGAGACATCCTGACATGCCAGCCAGTTCGCGCCAGGAAGTGGCCAGTTTACAGGGAGTAACTGACAGATCAGCCAGTTTGGACATTGGATCAGTTGATCGTAAGAGGCGTTCCAGTCACACCCGGCATTATGCGCGCCCGGTAATGTCAATTCGCGCAGTGACAAGTTGTCAATGCCCGGTGTTTTACTCATCCAGTCATGGCTGGAGAGTCTTTCAATGTATCCATTATTCATGTGGTGTGTCCTGCATGTGTTGATAGTTGTGCTATCTGAAATGACATGCAGGCTGTTTATAAGTATCAGGGTTTGATGGTGCAATCTCTATATTAATGCGAGTTGTGTGGTCGTGCGGATTCACGCGTTACGGGTCGGCTGGGTATCGCGGTTTTTTGCTTCAATCCACTGAGCCATATATTGAGTACTTTTATGAGCGTGATGGCGCAGCATGCTGCCAATAAAGTTTCGGGTCCTGCGTTCATGTAAGTGTTTTTGGCAATCACGCAGTTTTTCAATTAGCGCCGGCGCGTGTGTTGCCCGTTGGTAACGCTTGCCGAGCAGCGCGGCTCCGGCCAGGTGGCCTGCTTGCCAATCTGCCGGGCAGCGATAAAGCCGTACGGCGGCGTCGGCCAATTGCACTGCGCTGCGGGTGATCGCGCCCGGCCAGGGTTCCTCGTCATGCATGCCTTCCGCGCCAATGGGGGTGGTGACGCTGGGCGTGCCGCACAGCATGGCGTCCACCAGTTTTCCCTTGATGCCGGCGCCAAAACGCAGCGGTGCCAGACATACCCGTGCCGCTGACATGACCTGTAACGCGTCCTCCGCCCAGTTCATTATGTGAAAACCCTGCGCTGCATTGTGCAATGCCATGGCTTTAGGGGGCGTGTAGGCGCCATAGATGTGTAACTGCGCATCCGGCAGTTGTTGACGGATGAGTGGCCAGATCGTGGATTTCATCCAGAGTACGGCGTCCCAGTTAGGCGCATGACGAAAGTTACCGATGCTGAGAAAGTTCGCCCGAGCCTCAAACGCCTTCGGTTCAGTGGTTGGCAACTCCACCATCAATGGGCACCAATGCAGCAACTCGCGTGGTAATCCGAATTGTTTGACCAACAACTCGATTTCTACTTCGGAGATCATCAGATTCAGGTCGCAACGATACAGCGCCGCCACTTCCCGTTTGGCCAGATCGGTGGTGGCCATCAATTCGAATTCTTCGCGCAAGGCCGGCGCAAACAAAACGCTGAAGTCATCCTGATCGGCAGAGACTTTCAACCGCTCCTTGAGTCGCTGGTGACGGGCATGGCGCAAGCTTTGCAGATCTGACGTTTCCAGCACCCGCAGGGCGTCAGGACAGCATTTTTCGACGCGCCAGCCGAACTGCTCTTCCATCATGAACTGGTCGAACAGCACGATATCCGGACGCAACTCGCTGATGAACATATCGAAGCTGCTGTTGTTCAGTTCGATCGACACTTCGCGGATGCCCAGCGCGCCAAGGTCGGCTTTATGTGCTCCGGGGCTGGCGGGGCTGCTGAAAGTGATGTCCCAACCTTGCTGCACAAAGGTGTCGAGGATCTGCATGACGTGCCCGCTTGCTGCCGAAGAACGGGGCTCGGGCCAGACGTAGCCGATGACCAGAACTTTGGTGACGGTGGGCTGAATCATGAGTGTGATCCTCGGCAGCAGACAGGTAGGCAAAAAAAGGGCGCAATTAAACCACAGAGATGGCTGCTCGCGCCTGGCCTTCGAAGTAAACATTCTTTGGTATCTTGTCCATAAGCGTTTGCCCATTGAACAACGATGGAAGCTAACGTTTGTGTATTGCTCTCCGATCAGTGATGTAAAAATTGCTAATAACTATAGCCTATGTAACTTTGGGGGAGATTGGTAGTTTCTTGGTCGTCCACAGTAGTTAAGTAAGTGCAGTTCGCATTTTATGCTGTGCGGGGAGAAAAACATGAGTAAGCAGTTGCCAGGCATTTACGATGATGCCGACGATTCGTTGTTGTGGTTGCTGGATCCATTGGCAGATTTGGAAACCGTTTTGGCAGCACCCAGAACGGAAACGGTCAGCCTGGCCATGCCTGAGCAAGGTGTGGTTGATGGTGTTGATGTAAATAAATTGGCTGGAGAAATATTAGCGGGTTGTGCCGTCATCACGGATCCAGTGAGTTTTGATCCTGCCTACTTTATTCGTGAGTGCATTGATGAAGCCATAGTGAGTATTGTGTCCGATGAAGAGACGCGTGAGCGCATTCAATATGACAGCCGCATAGCGGTTAAATATTACGCGCTGGAGCCCCCCACGCACAGCGACTCGCTGGCGAGCACTAAAAAGCCTGTCGTCTGGGAAGAGAAAGAATTCACCTTGGCGGAGATCTGTACGGACTATCACCTGCGGCAACTAAAAGGCTTCTACGGGAAAGAAGTAAAATGGCCAGACTATTATCCTTCCGAATTGGTCGCTGTTTTCAATGACGCGGATTATCAGACTGACTTCAAGCTCTATGTGAGCGACCGGCTGCAAAATCCAGCTGTTAGCGCTTTCGGTAGGTTGTTAAAAAAAGCAGAGTTGAACAAGTTGGTTGTAGAGTTTATCAAGAGTGGTACGCGTGCCGTTGAAGATCAGATCGTCGCTTACGAATACCTCAAAGGCCTGATAAAACCGCGGCTTATCAACTTGCACAGCGATCCCGACTTGAGAGTCGATAACGCCGTGTTTATCGGTCGAGGGAATCTGGATCGAGGCGTGGTGTTCTTCCTCGGTGAAGACAGTGCAGCCTTCGAGTTTCCCGCCGGTCATGACGCAAGAGGCAAGTTCGTAGAGAGCAATGTTGATTTTCAGAAGCGCTTGTTAAAGCGCGTTGCTCTGCGTGACCAGCAAAAATCTTATGTCCATGATTTCAAGTATCGGGGGATGGAATTCCCCCTTTTTGCGACACGTCCAAACTATCGGGAGTTGGTGTTTCGATCCAGTTCGGATATAGGTCAGGATTTATTCGATCGCCAGATCAAACGGGGGCTGGCCGATATTGATACGCTGGTTTCGACACAGGCCGAACGCTGGACCGATTTTGCCTTGGAGGCTGCGGGATATCTTCTGCAGATTATTGCGTTTACCGCCTCTTTGCCTTACGGCGGGACGGGAGCGTTTGCTTCCGCTCCGATACGTATGTTGATTCCTTTCCTGGTGGGGCTCGGTAGTTCTGCGACGGACTTGATCCGCGCCGAAATATCGGATGACCCCTCTGAAGCAGAGCGCCTGAGGATCAGCGCGGCGATCGGCGTGTTGGCCGAACTGGCGGGGCCTATTGCTGAAAAGCTCGTCGGTAGAGCATTGTAGAAAGTCGCCAAGAAGGAGATTGGCAAGCGAGTTGTCCTGGCGCTCAAAAACAGCAATCGTCCCTCCGTTTTTCGCGGATCGGCTACGCGTCTTCGTCGACAGTTGGCGAGCACCACCGGAAAGGAAATCCCCGAGGCTGGCAAAGGTTTGCTAGTGGCCGGTTATCTGGATGAGCTGGCCTCAGGGCCAGGCGTGGCACAGACATTGGCGACCGATACTCAGGTTGTGCGCCTTTCTGGTCCGGAAAAGGGCTTCGTTTATCAGGGCTTCGTTTTCCGTGGTGATATGCGCGATCCGTCAATCATTTTCGAGAGGGGATTCAGTCAACGCGTTCGAATCAAACACCTTGACCAGGTCAATGGTTTGAAAGGCGGCTATGGCGGTGCCCACGACGCGCTCAGCCCCGACGGCGCGGGTATTTCCACTTCTGCTTTCTATAAAAAGGACGGTGCCGGCGCTTTTGTTTATGGCGGCCAGAAAGGTGGATACACCTATTTCATCGACGCACGGCAGATGGAAGGTTTTCATTTATATGCCAATACCGAACTTGCCTTTCGGCCGCATTCGGGCTTGAAGACTCTACCCCCTTTGGAAATCAATTATGCCGTCGATCTGCCGCCGGGCTTGATTCTGGGAGCTTACGATTCGCATGGAAAGTTCATTTCGAACCCCAAGGCAATCAACCGGGCGATTGCAGCAAGCGATGCCAGTCTGTTTGCAGGTGGGGGGCGAGAGGTGGGTCACAAATTCCGCGAGCCACTGGACGGTGAGGAATTATTCTCCAATCTTGATTTCGGTAACGAATCGGTAAGCGCTCAGGAAAGTAGTGCGGCTGCTCAGCAGTCTGTCCGGGCGCCTGCACAACCGGCGCCAGGGAAGGTGAGTATCGATGACATCACCGCCTTCAGAGAGCGGCAAAAAGCCAAGCGCGATCGCACGAGTGGTTAAGACTTGAGCAATCAGAGGGCTCGTCCACTCTGGTACCCCGGATAAACGCGGCAGACAGGTTTCAAAGGTGTTCATGAACCCAAGCGGCAGAGCCGGTTTTCAGCGTTCCAGAATGCCTTTGACCTTGTCCCTCAACTGGTCAATCGAAAAGGGTTTGCCAATGACTTGCATACCCGCCGTTACTTCGATGTTTTCCGCGTATCCACTGGCAAACAGGATTGGCAGAGCAGGCCGCAACAGGCGTGCTTGATTGGCCAGTTCACGACCATCCATACCCGGCAGGCCCACATCGGTCATCATCAAGTCAATGTGTTGAGCCTCATCATTAAGAAGCTTCAGCGCCTGCTCGCCACCCTCCGCTTCCAGTACCTTGAAATCCAGTTCCTCCAGCACATCGATGATCAGCATGCGCACGATGGCATCGTCTTCGACTACAAGGATGGTGGATGCGTTGGCGGACATAATAAAAGCTCTCAAGGGTGGGATTCAGGGGCGTCAGCCGATCAGATGTGATGGGCTCATGCATGAGTAAGTGGCGCATAGCCACAAGTTCCCGGATCGATACAAAAAAGATTAGCTGCATACGGGCGAGCAAGGATAACTGTTGGCGTGACGCAAGACGCGGGCATTTGTAGGAATTTGCTGCTCAAACAGTCAGAAAAATAGATCCACCTTGCCGTTTTGGGGCAAACTCTGTGATTTTCAACAGTTCGACAAGGCTGCCACATGTCCTCTCCGTCTTCGGTTGATGAGCAACGGTTCCGCAAACTCCTGAGTCGCAACGTCAGCCTGCCGCTGGGTGTTGGCGTGCTCAGTGCGGTGTTCTTCGTGTCGCTGATCACTTATCTGCTGTCGGTCATCCAGTGGGTCGAGCACACCGACCGCGTGATCAATAACGCCAACGAAGCGGTGAAGCTCACCGTGGACCTGGAAACCGGCATGCGCGGTTTCTTGCTCAGCGGTGATGAGCATTTCCTTGATCCCTACGAAACAGCCAAACCGCGAGTCAACGTGGCGCTCGAAACCTTGCTTGAGTTGACTGCCGACAACCCGGTGCAGACTGATCGTTTGCGTCGTCTTCAGGCGTTGCAGACCGAGTGGGCAAACTATGCAAAATCGATGATCGATTTGCAGCGTTCCAGCGGTGACTATAAAGCGGCGGTCCAGGCCGGGCGCGGCAAGCGCCTGACCGACGAGATCCGCAAGCAGTTCGAAGACGTGATCGACATGGAGCAGCAGTTGCGTGCCTCGCGCAACGAAGACGTGCGCCACACCACGATCTGGAGCATTACCCTTTATCTGCTGTTTGTTGCCGGCATCAGCGGGCTACTGGCTTATATCGGTCGTCGTGATTTGCTCAATCTGTCCAACAGCTACAGCGCCAACCTCGCCGCGCAGCAAGCGAGTGCCAAGCGTCTGGAGCAGCAAGCATGGTTGCGCAACGGCCAGACCGAGTTGGCCGAGCAGGTGCTTGGGCAATTGACACTCAATCTGTTGGGTCGCAATATCCTGCAGTTCTGCGCGCAATACCTGGGCACTGCCGTGGCGGCACTGTACGTGCGTGAGGAGCACGGCGGTTTGAAGCGCGTGGCAACTTACGGCTTCTCCCGCGAGCAGGAAGGGCAGGAACAGTCGATTTACAGCGGCGAAGGCATCGTGGGTCAGGTGGCGCAGCAAGCGCGACTGATACGCCTCGATTCGGTACCCGCCGATTACTTCAAAGTCAGTTCTGGTCTGGGTGAAGGCCTGCCACATAGCGTGCTTGTGGTGCCAACCAGTGACGATGAACGGGTCAACGGCGTGATCGAGTTGGGCTTTTTGCGTCCACTCACCGATCGTGATATCGAATTGCTGGAGCTGATTGCCGGCAATATTGGCACGTCCATCGAAGCCGCACGCTACCGTCAACGCTTGCAGGAAGTGCTGGCCGAAACCCAGCAGCTCAACGAAGAGTTGCAGGTGCAACAGGAAGAGTTGAAAACCGCCAACGAAGAGCTGGAAGAGCAGTCACGGATCCTCAAGGAATCCCAGGCGCATCTTGAAACCCAGCAAGTGGAGCTTGAGCAGACCAACGAGCAGCTCGCAGAACAGGCACACGCTCTGGCCGAGCAGCGTGATGCCATGGATCTGAAGAACACCGAATTGAATCAGGCTCAGGTGCAACTCGAAGAGCGCGCCGAAGAGTTGCAGCGTTCGAGCAAGTACAAGTCCGAGTTCCTCGCCAACATGTCCCACGAACTGCGCACGCCGTTGAACAGTTCGTTAATCCTGGCCAAATTGCTCGCAGAAAACCCACAGGACAATCTCAGTGCCGAACAGGTCAAGTTTGCCGAGTCGATCTACTCTGCCGGCAATGACTTGCTCAACCTGATCAACGACATCCTCGATATCTCCAAGGTCGAGGCCGGAAAGCTTGAAGTGATTCCGGAAAACACCAGCGTGGCGCGTCTGGCCGACGGCCTGCGCAGCGTGTTCGAACCCATGGCGGCAGATAAGCGACTGACGTTCAGCGTCGATCTGCTCCCGGATGCGCCGACGTTGTTGTTTACTGACCGCCAGCGTTTGGAACAGGTGATCAAGAACCTGCTGTCCAACGCCTTGAAGTTCACCGAACAGGGCGCTGTCAGCCTGACCATCAGCGGTCAACCCAACGATCACATTGCCTTCATCGTGCGTGATTCGGGTATCGGTATTGCGGCGGATCAGCAGGAAAGTATTTTCGAGGCGTTCCGTCAGGCTGATGGCACCACCAACCGCAAGTACGGCGGCACCGGTCTGGGCTTGTCGATTTCCCGGGATCTGGCGACGCTGCTGGGCGGCTCGATCAGCGTCAGCAGCGTGCCGGGGCAGGGCAGTGTCTTCACACTGGTGTTGCCGCAGCAATACAACGAGTTCAGTGAAGTCTCGACCGAGCTTCTGACGTTCACGCCGCCGCCACAGACATCGACGGCGGCATTGGCGCCTGCGGTGGTGGTTTCGCCCATGGCTGCGCAGCCTATCCCGCGTTTTGCCGATGACCGCAATAACGCGCCATTCGCCACCCGCTGCATTCTGGTGGTGGAAGATGAACCGAACTTTGCGCACATCCTCTACGACCTGGCCCACGAACTCGGCTACCAGTGCCTTGTAGCCCATGGTGCGGATGAAGGTTATGACCTGGCCAAAGAGTTCGTGCCGGACGCGATCTTGCTGGACATGCGTCTGCCCGACCATTCCGGGCTGACGGTGCTACAGCGCCTGAAAGAACACGCCGAAACCCGGCACATCCCGGTGCATGTGATTTCGGTCGAAGATCGTGTCGAAGCGGCGATGCACATGGGCGCCATCGGCTATGCGGTCAAACCGACCACCCGTGAAGAACTCAAGGACGTGTTTGCCCGTCTCGAAGCCAAACTGACCCAGAAGGTCAAACGCGTGCTGCTGGTCGAAGACGACGATTTGCAGCGTGAAAGCATCGCTCGGCTGATCGGTGATGACGATATTGAAATCACCGCTGTCGGTCTGGCGCAGGACGCGCTGGAGCTGTTGCGCACGACGATCTTCGACTGCATGGTCATCGACCTGAAGCTGCCTGACATGCTCGGCAACGACCTGCTCAAGCGCATGTCCACCGAGGATATCTGCTCGTTTCCGCCCGTCATCGTCTATACCGGGCGCAACCTGACCCGCGACGAAGAAGCCGATCTGCGCAAGTACTCGCGCTCGATCATCATCAAGGGCGCGCGCTCGCCGGAACGCTTGCTCGATGAGGTGACACTCTTTCTGCACAAAGTCGAATCGCAGTTGTCCCATGAACGGCAGAAGATGCTCAAGACGGCGCGCAGCCGCGACAAGGTCTTCGAGGGACGCAAAGTGCTGCTGGTGGACGACGATGTGCGCAACATTTTCGCCCTGACCAGTGCGCTGGAGACAAAAGGTGCAGTCGTGGTGATCGGTCGTAACGGTCGCGAAGCGATTGAGAGGCTGAATGAAGTCGAGGACATCGACCTGGTGCTGATGGACGTAATGATGCCGGAAATGGATGGTTTCGAAGCCACCATTGAAATTCGCAAGAATCCGCGCTGGCGTAAACTGCCGATCATTGCGGTGACGGCCAAAGCCATGAAGGACGATCAGGAACGCTGCCTGCAGGCGGGCGCCAACGATTATCTGGCCAAGCCCATCGACCTGGATCGCTTGTTCTCGTTGATTCGCGTGTGGTTACCGAAGATGGAAAGGATTTAGTGGAGCGCGAGAATTCAGTGCATCGAAATAGCGAAATCGAATTACGGTTGTTGATTGAGGCGATCTACCTCAAGTACAGCTATGATTTTCGCGACTATTCAGGCGCTTCGATCAAGCGCCGGGTACAACACGCGTTGAGCCAGTTCGAATGCGCAACGATTTCGGCATTGCAGGAAAAAGTCCTGCACGACCCGACCGCGTTCATGCAACTGCTGCAATTGCTCACTATTCCGGTCAGCGAGATGTTTCGCGATCCGTCGCACTTCCTGGCGATTCGCCAGGAAGTGGTGCCACTGCTGAGGACTTATCCGTCGATCAAGATATGGATCGCCGGATGCAGTACGGGCGAGGAGGTCTATTCGATGGCGATTTTGCTGCGCGAAGAGGGCCTGCTGGATCGGACGATCATTTACGCCACCGATATCAATCCGCGCTCGCTGGACAAGGCCAAGCAGGGGATTTTCTCGATGGAGAACGTCCGTGCGTACACGGCCAACTATCAACAGGCCGGTGGCCAGCGATCATTCGCCGACTATTACACGGCCGCTTATGGCTACGCGATTTTCGACAAAAGCCTGTGCGAGAACGTGACGTTTGCCGATCACAGCCTGGCCACTGACAGTGTGTTCTCCGAAACCCAACTGATCTCCTGCCGCAACGTGCTGATCTACTTCAACAAGAAACTCCAGGATCGGGCGTTCGGACTGTTCCATGAATCACTTTGTCATCGTGGGTTTCTGGTGTTGGGCAGCAAGGAGACGCTGGACTTTTCCAATTATGCGAACAAGTTCGAAGCGCTGGTCAAACAAGAACGGATCTACCGCAAATCATGAGCGACGCCGTGACATTACCTCGAATCGAGGCCATTGTGATCGGTGCTTCCGCCGGTGGCGTGGAGGCATTACTGGCCTTGCTGGGGCCATTGCGAGAGGGGTTTGTGCTGCCGATTATCGTCGTGTTGCACTTGCCGCAAGAGCGCCGCAGCCAGTTGGCTGAAGTCTTCTCCCGACGTCTCGGCATGCCGGTACAAGAGGCCTGTGACAAACAGAGCATTGCTGGCGGCACCGTGTATTTCGCCACGCCGGGCTATCACCTGTCGGTGGAACAGGATCGAAGCCTGTCTTTGAGCCTTGAAGAGCGCGTGCATTATTCCCGGCCCTCGATCGATTATCTCTTTGAATCCGCGGCCGACGTCTACGGGCCGGCACTGGCTGCGGTGTTGCTGACCGGCGCCAATCACGATGGCGCGCGCGGACTGGCGCAGGTCAAACGTCTTGGCGGGCTGACCATCGTCCAGGACCCCGCTGACTCGCAGGTCGCCACCATGCCTCAAGCTGCACTGAACGTTCTGCAGCCGGATCATGTCCTACCCATTCACGGCATCGGCCGTCTGCTAGTCGAGCTGGAACGAATCGCATGCTGAGTAATATTCAAGCCAAACTGCTGATCGTCGACGATCTGCCCGAGAATCTGCTGGCCCTCGAAGCGCTGATCAAGCGCGAAGACCGCACGGTCTACAAGGCGCTCTCGGCTGACGAAGCGCTGTCGCTGTTGTTGCAGCATGAGTTCGCGATGGCCATTCTCGACGTGCAGATGCCGGGCATGAATGGCTTCGAACTGGCCGAGTTGATGCGTGGTACCGAGAAAACCAAGAACATCCCGATCATTTTTGTCAGCGCTGCCGGCCGTGAACTGAACTATGCGTTCAAAGGCTACGAAAGCGGGGCGGTGGATTTTCTGCACAAGCCGCTGGATATCCACGCGGTGAAGAGCAAGGTCAACGTTTTCGTCGACCTGTATCGCCAGAGCAAGGCCATGAAGCAACAGGTCGAAGCGCTGGAGCAGGCCCGCCGCGAGCAGGAAGCGCTGCTGCAAAAACTGCAGAGCACCCAATCGGAACTTGAGCAAGCGGTGCGGATGCGTGATGACTTCATGTCAATCGTCGCCCACGAAGTGCGCACGCCGCTCAACGGCCTGATACTCGAAACCCAGTTACGCAAGATGCACCTGGCGCGCGATAACGCCGCCGCGTTCGCACTCGACAAGATGCACGCCATGGTCGACCGCGACGAGCGGCAGATCAAAAGCCTGATCCGGCTGATCGAAGACATGCTCGACGTGTCGCGTATTCGTACCGGCAAGCTGTCGATCCGGCCGAACCGTTTTGATCTGGTGCAACTGGTCAGCCACCTGCTGCAAAATTTCGCGCAGCAGATTGAAGCAGCGGAAACCGAAGTGTCTTTCACCGCGTCAGAGCCGGTAGAAGGCAGTTGGGACGAGTTCCGAATCGAGCAAGTGATTTCGAACCTGATGACAAACGCTTTGCGTTATGGGGGCCGAAGTCCGATTCAGGTGCGGGTTTACCGTGAGGGTGACGAGGCGAGGGTCGAAGTTCAGGACCATGGAATCGGTATCAGCGAGGAGAACCAGAAGCGTATCTTTCAACAATTCGAACGGGTTAGCGCCAAGACGGTAGTGGCCGGGCTCGGATTGGGTTTGTTCATTTCCGAGCAGATCGTGGCCGCCCACGGCGGTTCCATCGTCGTCGAGAGTCAAATCAACGAGGGCGCCCTGTTTCGCGTTTGTCTGCCGATCGAGGAAAACGGCAAACCCGACGCAACCTCTGAGTGACCGCACGGTCGTATCAGCAGCTATTGACCGAACAAAGGCTTCCCATGAGCGTAGATGCACAAGATGTAGTACTTATCGTCGAAGACGAACCGAATATCTTGATGATTCTTTCCATTTATCTAAAGGATCAAGGGTATCGCGTGCTCGAGGCCGAAAACGGAGAGCAGGCGTTCGAAATCCTCGCGAGCAAGCCACATTTGGACCTGTTGATCACCGACTACCGCTTACCCGGCGGCATCTCCGGCGTGCAGATCGCCGAGCCCGCCGTGAAGTTGCGACCTGATCTGAAGGTGATTTTCATCAGCGGTTATCCGCAGGAAATCCGCGAAACCGGCAGCCCGATCACACTCAAGGCGCCGATTCTGGAAAAACCGTTCGATCTGGATGTGTTGCAGGAGAAGATTCAGGAGTTGCTGGCTTGAGGCACGCTCGTTGAACTGAATCCGCACGAGAAGCTGCCGCAGGCGCCGATCTTTTGATCTTGTTGTTCAAAGTCAAAAGATCGGCGCCTGCGGCAGCTTCTACTTTTCCGTGTTCAGTTTTTGATCATCTCGCGTACCTTGGCCGTCAGCAGATCAAAGGTGAAGGGTTTGGTGATCATCTGCATGCCCGAGTCCAAAAAACCTGCACGTACGGCCGCATGCTCGGCGTACCCGGTGATAAACAGGACTTTGAGCCCCGGTCGGTATTGCCGGCCGATCTCCGCCAGTTGCCGTCCGTTCATGCCTGGCAAGCCGACATCGCTGATCATCAGGTCAATACGCTGAGGTGAGTTGATAATCGGCACCGCAGCGTCGGCATCCGCGGCCTCCACATAGGCGTAACCCAACTCACTGAGCACGGCACTGACCAGCAAGCGAACCGCCGGGTCGTCCTCGACGATCAGCACGGTTTCGCCATCCATTGCATGCGGGGCCTGGAGGGTATCGCGGGCGGGGTGCTCACGTTCTTCACCGCGAAAGCGCGGCAGGTAGAGGTTGACGGTGGTTCCTTCATCGATTTCGCTGTCGATCGAGACATGTCCACGCGACTGCTTGCTGAAGCCATAAATCATCGACAGGCCCAGCCCGGTGCCTTGCCCGATCGGCTTGGTGGTGAAAAACGGATCGAATGCACGGTTGATCACGCTTTTGGGCATGCCGCTGCCGTTGTCGGTGACGCTCAACATCACATAATCACCGGGTTCAAGATTGGGATAGGCCTCGGTGAACTCACGGTGCAGCACCTGATTGCTCGTCTCTACCACCAGTTTTCCGCCCTCGGGCATGGCGTCGCGGGCATTGATCACCAGGTTGAGCAGGGCGCTTTCCAGTTGGTTGGGATCGGCCTCGGCGACCCACAGTTTGTCGTCCAGGCGCATGTCCAGATGAATGCTTTCGTTGAGGCTGCGTTGCAGCAGTTCGCCCATCGACAGCACCAGGCTATTCATCTGCACCGCTTTGGGGTCGAGCGACTGCCGACGCGAAAACGCCAGCAGACGGTGAGTCAGGCCGGCGGCGCGGTTGGCAGAGGTCACGCCTAGATCGATCAGGCTGTCGAGGTCTTCGGTGCGCCCTCGGGCCAGGCGTCGGCGCAGCAGCTCCAGGCTGCCGATGATCCCCGTGAGCATGTTGTTAAAGTCGTGGGCGATACCGCCAGTAAGCTGTCCGACGGCTTCCATTTTCTGCGACTGACGCAATGCTTCTTCGTTATGGCGAAGCTGCGCGGTGCGTTCTTCGACTTGTTGCTCAAGGGTTTCGAGGGTTGATTGCAGGCGGCGTTCGCTTTCGCTCAGGTCGATCAGGCGGTCGCGGGCTTCGTACTGTCGACGTCGACCGCGCAGGGCAGTCGAAACCATGCTGACTAGCGTGGCCGGATGAAACGGGCGTTCAAGAAACGTGACGTTGCCCAACTGGCTACTGAGGTGCGAGGAGGGCGCTTGTTGCTGCCCGCCATGGTGGGTGAGCAATATGATCGGCAGGTCCGACCACGCCGGTTGTTGTTCCAGATACACAAACAACGCTTCCAGCTCTGGCCCATGCAAGGCTTCGGCAGCGATCAGCAGCAGGCCGGCACCTTGCTCAAGCTGAGCGCACAGCGAGCCAAGATCGGGTGTGATCAGGCCGCCGTAACCGGCCTCGTTGAGGATCATCAGCGCAATTTGGCTGTCGCGGCCCACCGGTGCCAGAATCAGCGCCTGTTCGGCCAGCGGCATGGTCTGCGTCACAAGTTATCTTCCGAAAGCAAAGGTTTGCTCGCACCAAGGTAGGTCGGCACACCGCGCAGTACGCCTTGAAAAGCGTCCAGCGGTTCGCCGATGGTCATGCCTTGCGACGAAATACGGTATTCGCGGATTGTCGATTCATGGCTGCCGGTACGTTTCTTGATGATCGAGATCGCCCGGCGAACTTTGCCGATCGCTTCGAAGTAACGCAACAGGATCACCGTGTCGGCCAGGTAAGTGATATCGACTGGCGCCTGCATATCGCCGACCAGCCCATGCTGGGCGACGGTCATAAACGTCGCGGCACCTTTGCGGTTCAGGTACAGCAACAATTCGTGCATGTGCAGCACGAGGGCGTTCTCTTCCGGCATCGCGGCTTGGTAGCCATTGATGCTGTCGATCACCACGGTTTTGATATTGCCTTCATCGACGCAGCGGCGCACACGATGAGAGAACTCGCCGGGCGACAGCTCGGCGGCATCGACCTGCTCGATCAGCAGATTGCCCGTGGCCTGTAAGGCCTTGAGGTCGATGCCGATGTTTTTCATGCGCTCGAACAACAACCCCAGCTCTTCATCGAAAATAAAAAGCGCTGCTTTCTCACCGCGGGACACGGCTGCGGCGGCGAAAATCATCGAGATCAGCGATTTACCGGTACCCGCTGGACCAAGAATCAAGGTGCTGGAGCCCGCTTCAATGCCCCCCCCGAGCAGGGCATCCATTTCCTTGATGCCGCTGGTCAATTGCAGGCGCGCATAGTCGCCGCGGTGTTCGGCGGCCACGAGTCGAGGGAACACATGCACGCCGTCGCCCATGATGGTGAAGTCGTGGAAACCACCACGGTACTTCTGGCCGCGATACTTGACCACGCGAATGCGGCGGCGCTCGGCACCGTAGTTGGGTGTGATCTCTTCGAGACGAATCACGCCGTGGGCGACACTGTGTACGGTCTTGTCGAGTGATTCGGTGGTCAGGTCGTCGAGCAGCAAGACCGTGGCGTCGTAGCGTACGAAGTAATGCTTGATCGCCAGGATTTGCCGGCGGTAGCGCAGGGAACTTTGCGCCAGCAAACGAATTTCGGAAAGGCTGTCGAGTACCACGCGTGTCGGCTTGAAGCGTTCAACCACTTCAAAAATCTGCTTGGTCGCTTCGCCCAGTTCCAGGTCGGAGGAGTACAAAAGGCTCTGCTGGTGCTCGGCATTGAGCAGGCTTTCAGGCGGTGTCAGCTCGAAAATTTCAATATTGTCATCAAGCTCCCAGCCGTGGGAGAGCGCCCCTTGGCGCAACTCACGCTCGGTCTCGGACAGCGTAATGTACAAACAGCGTTCGCCGGCGAGTGCGCCTGCCATAAGAAAATGCAGAGCGACCGTGGTTTTGCCGGTTCCGGGCTCACCTTCGAGCAAGAACACATGTCCGCGAGATAAACCACCGGCCAGGATGTCGTCCATACCCACAATGCCGGTAGCGGCTTTTGCACTGATCAACGCGTTAGATGTAGACAAAAAATGCCCTCTCATGACTAGGGGAGTCGAGGCGCTTTATCGAAAGCGGTCGCCTGATCTACTTGACCCCTTGGCGAGATGGCGGTTCAGAATTTTCTTTGAACGCTCGTTCAGAGCCCTTGCTGCAACGCGGGATCGTCGGGGTTCAGTTGTTCGAGTTGGGCCAGCAGAACCTGCACATTCTGCAGTTGGCCGCTCTCTTTCCAGTAATTGATCAGCAACACCCGTGCTTTGCGATCAGCGGGATGACGCTGAACGATTTCCTGCAACTGCTTTTGCGCGGCCTCCAGTTCCTCGGCGCTGTGCAGAGTGGTGGCGAGGTCGTAGCGGTAATCCTTGTTGTCAGGTTCCAGTTCGACCGCTTTGGACAAGCCGAGCAGGGCGTATTCACGCTGACCGTGGTGCAGCAGCCAAAGACCGAGGGCATGTTGCAGATACGCGGAGTCTGGCTGGGCCTTGAGCTGTCGGGCGAGTAATTGTCGGGCGGCGTCAGTCTGTCCCTGGCGGTCAAGCACATCGATCTGCATGACCAGCGCCTGCAGGTTGCCGGGTTCCAGACGCAGCGTATTGTCCAGTGCAACCTGAGCGTTTTTGAGTTCAGCGTTATGGATGTAAAGGCGAGCCAGTTGCGCATAGTTGGCTGCACTTTCAGGTTGGCCCTTGAGCACTTGCTCCCAGCCGTCAATCGCCTGCTGCAGCGGCGCGAAGTACAGGCCTAGCTCATCAGGCGTCAAACCGAGCAGAGCGTTGATCGCGGCAAAACGGACGGTTTGATTTTCATCATCAAGCATCGGCCCCAGCAACAGGCTGCGTTCACCGCCCGGAACCAGTCCAAGCACACTGTTGATTGCCGCTGCACGCACCTTGGGCGATTTGTTCTGCAGGTCCGCATCGGCGAGTTTCAAGGCCTGCGGACTGGGGTAGTTAGCCAGTTCGTCATGCAGCCAGACGCGTCGCTTGACCGACAGATCGGCACGCCCCAATTGTTGATACAACTGACGTGCCGCGCCCGCTTGACCGGTACGGGCGGCGCTCAGCGCTTCGCTGTAACCGTGCCTGATCGCGTCCGGGATCACCGGGGCGCTGCTGCGCAGGGATAACCAGGCCACGGTGATGACGAGCACGAGGCCAAGGCTGATGAGCAGGTAACGGCGGGACTTGAGCATGCAGGATTCCGAAAACAGGCGAACTTGAGCGCAGCGGCAAGCTTCGGTCAGCCCGGCCTGTGAGTCAAACCCGATACATGCGAATCGGCCTACAAGTCGCGTCGACTCTGTGAGTCGTGAAGTTTTCAAGGCAGTGTCTACGCTTGGAGGAGTTGTTTCGACGAGTGTGCCCATGCAAGCCCTGCTCAATTACTTCAAGGCCGTGATACATCCCGGTCAGGCGATCCTGCTGTTTGCCTTGCGCACCATCGCGGCGGGGTTGCTGACGCTGTATCTGGCGTTTGTGTTCGATCTTGACCAACCCAAGTGGTCGATCATGGCGGTCGTCATTGTCAGCCAGCCGCTGGCAGGGATGGCGTTGGCGCGCAGTTTCGGTCAGGTGATCGGTACCACCCTGGGGGCGGCCGTCGCGGTGTTGATCATGGCGATTTTCCCGCAGGCGCCGCTGCCATTCATTACCACGCTGGCCTTGTGGCTGGCCTTGTGCACGGCAGGCGGCACCTTGCTGCGCTACACCAGCTCCCAGGCATTTGTACTCAGTGGCTATACCGCTGTGGTGGTGGCATTACTGGCTATTCCCAATCAGGACGGCACCTTTCTATTGGCCATCACCCGCGTCACCGAGACCCTGCTGGCCGTGGCGTGTGTCTGTGTGGTCAGCTTGCTCACGGCGCGCCCGGAAGCCGTGGCCAAGGGGTATTTCGCCAAGGTCGACCAAGTGATCAAACTCGTCGCCAGCCACGCCGCTGCAGTGATTCGCACAGAAGAAAGCGAAGCCCAATTTCAGCACCGACAAATGCAGTTGCTCGGTGAAATCAGCGTCCTTGAAGGGCTGCGGCGACACCTGTATTTCGACGCGCCACGATTGCGCAGTGCCAACAATCTGGTGCTGCTGTTGGGCAACCAGCTGATGTTGCTGACGTCTCGGTTGACCGCATTGAGGCATCAGCGCGAACTGCTCACCGAGCGCTGGGAGGGCGATTTGCCGCAGAATGTCCAGCGCCTGCGTGCCGCTGAACTGGCGCTTCTCGATCAGTTGGCGGAGCAGGGGAGGTCTATGTCTGCCGAGACGCGGCATCACTTCGTCACGCTGCAACAGCAGTTCGAAGCATTGGCTTACCAGACTGAACAGTTGACCGAAGACCTGAGCGCCCCCCTGCGGTCACTGGCTTGGGCGTTGCGCTGGGAGCAGGCGCGGCTATTGCAGCAACTGGAGCAAATACTGGAATTGAGCGACGCGATTCAGGAGGGGCGCGAGGCCAGTTGCCTTTATCGCGGTCAGGCCAGCTCACTGCATCTGGATTTCACGCTGGCCACCATGAACGCCATACGAGCCTTCACCGCCTTGCTGGTGGCCGGGCTGATCTGGATCGAAACGGCCTGGGACGGCGCTCGGGGCGGGATGATTCTGGTAGGGATTCTTTGTTCGCTCATGGCGACTTTCCCGCGACCGCTGATGGCCGCGCAAAGTTATGCCCGTGGATTGGGGTTGGCACTTGTGGTCTCGGCGGTCTATCAGTTCATGCTGGTGCCGGCGATCAGCGATTTCGAGTTGCTGGCGTTGATACTTGCCCCTCTGCTTTACGTGATCGCGGTGGGTTTGGCGAGCCCGGCGACTGCCGGAATCGGTATGGGCCTTGGGCTGTCGAGTTTTCTTCTCCTCGGCCCACAGAATGTCGGCACCGGGCAGAACACGGCCATTCAATGGTTCGAGTTTGCCGGTGCTTACGTCAGCGCGGCGATGCTGGGGCTGATCGTCTATGCGTGGATTTTTCCGTTTCGCCCGGTCTGGCGAGTTCGCCGGTTGTATCACGAGGCGCGCGAGCAGGTTTATGAACTGACCAAAACACCGCCTACCGACCAACAACAATTCGCCTTCGAAAGCCGCATGGTTGATCGCCTGACCAGCATGCTTGGCTTGTTGCCGGCAACAAATGACCGCGCCATGCAGCAGCTATATGAAATCAGTCTGGCGTGCGTAGCCTTGGGTGTGGCCACCCACCAACTCAGGCAGCAGGCGCAGAACAATGCACTGCTGACGGATGCGTTCAGCCAGCGCTTGTCTTCAAGCCTGCGCAAGACCGGGCGCTTTGTGGCGGGTCGCCACGACGCACAACTGGCGCCGTTGCTGGTCAAGCTGCACGGGTTGGGGGATGAGCTGGATGATTTGCACGTCGCCAGTCATGAACATTTATGGTCGGTGTTTCGCATGCGTGTAGCTTTGATGATCGTCGTTTCATTCCTTGAGCGCCATGGCGAACAGTTGCAACGTAATGCCCCGGAAGGAGAGCCAACCCTTGCCCATTGATTTCGAGATTGGCGGCGTTTATCTGCCACCGATTGCCCAGGCCCTGTTGCTGGCCATACCGATATTCATGTTGCTGGACTGGGTTTTGCGCCGACTGGGGGTGATGCGACGGGTCTGGCATGAAGCACTTTTTGAGGGCGCGTTGTATGTCTGCGTCTGTGCCACGCTGATTTTGCTGATGGGAGCCTGATGCCTTGAAAGTGTTACTTGCTCGATTGACGACGTTGGCGGTGGTGATACTGGCAATCGTGCTCGGCTGGTTTGCCTGGGAGCATTACACCCGCGCGCCGTGGACCCGGGATGCCCGGGTGAGGGCGGACGTGGTGACCTTATCGGCTGATGTTTCGGGACGCATCGTCAGTCTGGCGGTGCAGGACAATCAGCATGTCGACAAAGGCCAGCTGTTGATGGAAATCGATCCGGCACGCTACCGCTTGGCGGTAGAGCATTCGCGGCGCGCGGTTGAAGTGGCAAAGGCCACACTGGGGCAGTCGCAAGCCGCGATTGTTGCCAGTGAAGCACTGCTCAAACAGCGTCAAAGCGAAGAGCGCCGGCGGCGTAAGCTCAAACAGGGCTTTGCCATCTCCGGGGAGGAATGGGAAAAATCCAGTACCGATGTGGCTGTTGCCCAGGCTGATCTGTTGCGCAATCAGGCCAATCTCGGGCTGGCCGAAGCCAACGTGCAATTGGCGATTGCCGCACTGACTCAAGCGCAACTGGACCTGCAGCGTACTCGTGTTGAATCGCCGGTCAGCGGCTATGTCACCAACCTGTTGACGCGTCAGGGTGATTACGCGGTGGCCGGTGGGGCGCTGTTGGCGCTGGTCGACAGTGATTCGTTCTACATCAGCGGCTATTTCGAAGAAACCAAACTGCCGCGAATCGAGGAAGGCGATCGGGTGCGGGTTCAGTTGATGAGCGGTGAAACCTTCGGGGGCACGGTGCAGAGCATCGCCTTCGCCATCGCCGACCGTGAAAACGCCCCGGGCAGTCGGCTGCTGGCCAACATCAATCCGAGTTACACCTGGGTAAAACTGGCGCAACGGGTGCCAGTACGGATCGAAATCGACGGTGACTATGCCGGCAAGAACCGCTTGCGGGCAGGTACCACCGCCACAGTCACGATTCTGGAAAACAAAAAAGATCAGGCACAAAAAAGCCCCGCGACCGAATGATACGCGGGGCAAAAAATTTGGTTGGTTGCGGCCAACCAAAGGAGCTCTTTAACAACTCTTACTGAATGGCGACTGTCTCTGGCTGCCAGCCACCCCCCAGCGCCTTGTAGATCGCGACGATGCCGCGATACAAATCGACTTCGGCCTGGGCCTGGCTGTCTTCGGCATTCAGACGTTCACGTTGGGCGTCGAGCAGCACGAGGAAGTCCGTCGTGCCTTCGCGGTAACGAATCTCTGCCAGGTCAGCGGCCTTGCGGCTCGATTCACTCTGACGGATCAGCGAGATCAGGCGTTGCTGGCGTTTGCCGTAATCGCTGAACGCGTTTTCCGACTCTTCCAGTGCCAACAGCACTTGTTGCTCGTAGGTCGCCAAGGCGCCTTCGGCATCCGCATCGGCGCCGCGCAAGCGCGCTCTGACGCTGCCAAGGTCGAAGGCTGCCCACGTAATGCTAGGGCCAAGTGCCCAGGCACTGGCCGCCGAAGAACCGATCTGCGAGCCGCGCCCGGCCGTCCAGCCGAGGAAACCGCTGAGGCTGACCCGTGGGAACAGGTCTGCTTTGGCCACGCCGATCCGCGCCGTGGCCGAGGCCAGCTTGCGTTCAGCGCTGAGGATGTCCGGACGGCGTTGCAGCAGTTCGCCCGGGTTCCCGATTGGGAGGGCCTTGGCAATCGCCGGCAAGTCTTTTGGACTCAGATCGACGGTCAGCTTGTCCGGACGCTCACCCAGGAGGGTGGCGATACGGTTTTTCTGTCGAACCTGTTCCGCCTGCAGTTGCGGCACGCTGGCTTCGACCGAGGCCAGACGCGCATCGGCACGTTCGACATCGAGCTGATCGCCAACGCCGGCGTCACGCAGGCTGATGGTGATCTTGCGCGACGCCTGCTGGTTTTTCAGATTGGCCACGGCGATCTTTTCCCGCAGTTGGGCGCCGCGCAGTTGACCGTAGGCGTCCACCAGTTCGGCAATCATGGTGACTTGCAGTTGGTAGAGATCGGCCTCGGCGGCCTGTTGGTCGGCGTCGCTGGCTTCCAGATTGCGCTGGATGCGACCGAACAAGTCCAGCTCCCAAGCCATGTCCAGGCCCAGGTCATAGCGTTCGCTGCTGACCCGTTTGGTGGTCTGACCGGGAATCTGCCCCTTGGCCAGATCACTGCTGGCGCGGCTGGTAATGGTCGGCATTGCGTCGTTGCTGGCGTCGTCGCGGATCGCTCGGGCGGCTTTCCAGCGGGCGAACGCCACGCGCAGTTCTCGGTTGCCTTGCAGCGATTGGGTCACCAACTGGTTGAGGGTCGGATCGTCGAACTGCTGCCACCAGATGCCTTCGAATTTCGAACGGTCAAAGTTTTTTTGACCGTTGGCGCCGTCGGTGGCGGTCGTGATGTTGGCCGCTTCCGTCGCCGGGGTCTTGTAGTCGGGACCGACGGCGCAGGCGCTGAGTGCCAGCACCAGCAGGCTCGGCAGGAAGACTTTCAGACTCATTGTTGCGCCTCCAGTTTCAGAGCTTTGGCCGCTTTGCGCGCTTCGCTGCGCTCGACAAAGTTGCGAATCAGTACGTAGAAGACTGGCGTCAGCAACAGACCGAAGAAGGTCACCCCGAGCATCCCGGAGAACACCGCTACACCCATGGCGTGACGCATCTCGGCACCGGCACCGCTGGAGAACACCAGTGGCACCACGCCCATGATGAACGCAAAGGAGGTCATCAGGATCGGCCGCAGACGCAGACGGCAGGCTTCCAGTACCGCCGCCAGCGGGTCGAGCCCCTCCAACTGTTTATCCTTGGCGAACTCGACGATCAGAATCGCGTTCTTGCAGGCAAGCCCCACCAGTACGATCAAGCCGATCTGGGTGAAGATGTTGTTGTCACCGCCGGAGATGATCACACCGGTGATGGCCGACAGCAGGGTCATCGGTACGATCAGGATCACCGCCAATGGCAGGCTCCAGCTTTCGTACTGAGCGGCGAGCACCAGGAACGCCAGCAGTACACAAAGCGGGAACACGAACAGCGCGGTGTTGCCGGACAGAATCTGCTGGTAGGTCAGGTCGGTCCATTCGTAGGTCATGCCGTTCGGAAGTTCATCCTTGAGCAGTTTCTCGATGGCTTTTTCCGCTTGGCCCGAGCTGTAGCCGGGAGCAGCTGCACCGTTGATTTCCGCAGTGATGAAACCGTTGTAGTGCATCACGCGATCGGGACCTGAGGTGTCGCTGACCTTGATGAAGGTCGCCAGCGGGATCATTTCGCCTTTGTTGTTGCGCACTTTCAATTGGCCGATCTGATCGGACTCGAGGCGGAACTGCTGCTCGGCCTGAACGTTGACCTGATAGGTGCGGCCAAAACGGTTGAAATCGTTGGCATACAGCGAGCCCAGGTAGATCTGCAGGGTGTCGAAGATGTCGCTGATCGCCACTCCGTGGGTCTTGGCTTTTTCGCGGTCAATGGCGGCATCGACCTGCGGCACGTTCACGGTGTAACTGGTGAACAGGCCCGCCAGTTCCGGCACGTTGCGGCTCTTGTTGATGATGTTCATGGTTTCTTTGTACAGCTCGTCGTAGCCCAGGTTGCCCCGGTCTTCGATTTGCAGACGGAAACCACCAATGGTGCCCAGACCTTGTACCGGCGGTGGCGGGAAGATCGCCATGTACGCTTCCTGAATGTTGGCGAACTGGCCGTTCAAGGCACCGGCAATTGCACCGGCGGACATGCTCGGGTCTTTACGTTCGTCGAACGGTTTTAGGGTCACGAACACGATGCCGGCGTTCGGGCTGTTGGTGAAGCCGTTGATCGACAGTCCCGGGAACGCTACAGCGCTTTGCACCCCTGGCTGTTTCAGGGCCAGATCGGACATGCGCTTGATCACGTCTTCGGTACGATCCAGGCTCGCAGCGTCCGGCAGTTGCGCGAAGGCCACCAGGTATTGCTTGTCCTGGCCGGGTACGAAACCGGTCGGGGTGCTGGAGAAACCGAAGAAGGTCAGCACCATCAGGCCTGCGTACAGCAGCAGGGCGATGCCGCTGCCACGGATGACCCGGCGAACGGTGCCAACGTAACCATGGCTGGCCTTTTCAAAGAACCGGTTGAACGGACGGAACAGCCAGCCGCCGAAGATCTTGTCCAGCAATTTGGAGAAGCGGTCTTTCGGCGCGTCATGACTTTTCAGTAATACAGCGGCCAGTGCCGGCGACAGGGTCAGCGAGTTGAACGCCGAGATCACGGTCGAAATCGCAATGGTCAACGCGAATTGCTTGTAGAACTGCCCGGTGAGACCGGAGATGAACGCCGCCGGAACAAACACCGCACACAGCACCAGTGCCGTGGCAATGATCGGCCCGGTCACCTCACGCATGGCGCGCTTGGTGGCTTCGACCGGCGCCAATCCGAGTTCGATGTTCCGTTCGACGTTCTCCACTACCACAATGGCGTCGTCCACCACGATCCCGATGGCCAGTACCAGGCCGAACAGCGACAGGGCGTTGAGCGAGAAGCCGAACAGGTGCATCACCGCAAACGTACCGATCAACGATACCGGCACCGCCACCAAAGGAATGATCGAGGCGCGCCAGGTCTGCAGGAACAGGATCACCACCAGAACCACGAGGATCAGCGCTTCGAAGAGGGTGTGAACCACCGCTTCGATCGAGCCACGCACGAAGATCGTCGGGTCATAGACGATGCTGTAGTCCATGCCTTGCGGGAAGCCTTTCTTCAGTTCGTCCATCTTCGCCCGGACTTCGTTGGAGATGTCGATGGCGTTGGAGCCTGGGCGCTGGAAGATCGGGATCGCGACGGCGGGCTGGTTATCCAGCAACGAACGCAAGGCGTATTGACTGGAACCCAGTTCGACGCGGGCGATGTCTTTGAGGCGGGTGATTTCACCGTCATCGCCTGCGCGAATGATGATGTTCTCGAACTCTTCCTCGGTGACCAGACGGCCCTGCGTGTTGATCGACAGCTGGAAACTCTGGGCGTTCGGGGCAGGGGGGGCGCCCAGTTGGCCGGCAGCGACCTGACGGTTTTGTTCACGAATCGCGGTGACGACATCGGTGGCCGTCAGATTGCGCGAAGCGGTCTTGTTCGGATCGAGCCAGACCCGCAGCGAGTAGTCGCCCATGCCGAACAGTTGCACGTCACCGACACCGTTCAGACGAGCAAGCTCATCCTTGATGTTGAGGATGGCGTAGTTGGACAGGTAGAGCATGTCGTAGCGCTTGTCCGGCGAGGTCAAGTGCACAACCATGGTCAGGTCGGGCGAGGCCTTGTCGACGGTGATACCGATGCGCGTCACTTCCTCGGGAAGTTTCGGCTCGGTGCGGGTCACCCGGTTTTGTACCTGCACCTGCGCGTTGTCCAGGTCAGTGCCCAGGGCGAAGGTGATGGTCAGGGTGATCTTGCCGTCAGCGGTCGATTGCGAGGACATGTACAGCATGTTCTCGACACCGGTAATGGCCTGCTCCAGCGGAGCGGCCACGGTTTCACCGATGACTTTAGGGTTGGCACCCGGGAAGTTGGCACGTACCACGACGGTCGGCGGAACGACTTCCGGGTATTCGCTGATCGGCAATTGAAACAGCGAGATCGCACCGGCGATCAGGATCAACAGCGACAGCACCGCTGCGAAGATCGGCCGTGAAATGAAGAATTGGGAAAAATTCATCGGAGTTGTCGTCCCTTAACCGCGTGGGGTCGTAGCAGCCAGCTTCGCAACCGAACCGGACGCACCTTTGGCAGGGGCGTCTTTAGGCGGGTTGCTGGCTTCCAGCGCTTGACGTTGTTGTGCGAGTGCCGCGATGGTTTGTTCGCTGGCCATCGGCACCACTTCAGGGGTGACCGGTGAGCCAGGACGTACCCGTTGCAAGCCCTTGACGATGATCGTGTCGTCCTTGTTCAGACCGGTACGGACGATGCGCAGGCCTTCGATCTTCGGACCGAGTTCGACGGCGCGATAAACGGTGTTGTTGTCCGCGTCCATCACCAGTACGAACTTCTTGCCCAGGTCGGTGCCCACCGCTTCATCGTTGATCAGCATGGCGTCGTAGGTGCCGCTGCCGACCAGTTTCAGCCGTGCATACAGACCCGGGGTATAGAGCCCGTCGCTGTTGTCGAATACCGCGCGACCACGAATGGTGCCGGTCTTCGGATTGACCTGGTTGTCGACGAAGTTCATGTGGCCCAGGTGCGGGTTGCCGTCTTCATTGGACAGGCCCATATACACCGGGGTGCCGGCCCCGCGCTGACCCTGGCGGGCGAGTTGGGTGTATTTGAGGAATACGCGCTCGTCGGCGTCGAAGTAGGCGTAGACCTTGTCGGTGGAGACCACACTGGTCAGTGGCGTGACGTCGGCGGTCACCAGGTTGCCGGCGGTGATCTCGGCACGGCTGACACGGCCGGTGATCGGCGACGTGACGCGGGTGAAGCTCAGGTTCAGTTTGGCCAGATCCAGTTGCGCTTGCAGCGCACCGACGGCGGCGCGGGCTTCTTTAGCCGCGCTGGTACGCGAATCAGCCAACTCGGCGGAGATGGCGTTGCTGGTACGCAGACGCTCGCCACGAGCCGCCTCGTTTTCACTGCGGGTGGCGTTGGCGCGGGATTGGGCGACCAGTGCTTCGAGGCGGCGAACCTCGGCCTGGAATGGGCGCGGGTCGATCTGGAACAGCAAGTCGCCTTTCTTGACCAGCGCACCTTCGGTGAAGGCGACGTCGTCGATCTGGCCGGAGACCCGTGGACGGATTTCAACGGTTTGCGGCGCTTCGAGGCGCCCAGTGAATTCATCCCACTCGTTGACCGGTTGTTCCAGCACCTTGGCCACGCTGACTTTCGCAGCAGGCGCGGCGGCGGCAGTCTCCGGAGTCTTGCCGCAAGCGCTCATCACCAGCACGGCCAACATGGCCAAGGGGAAGCGCAAATGTTTGAGTGACTGTTCCATGGATTGATCCGCCAATGTATTGAAGATGGGCGGATGATGCTGGGCGGGGGTGGGATGGCACGAATCGAATGAAGCAAAGGTAACTATCATTCGGAATGATATAAGGGCCGAGTGAGCCCTCTAGCATGCACCTTTCGTTAGGTGGCTATCAATCTCGCTGATGGCAAATTTTTCTTGCCGGCAGTGCAATGTTCGACGCTGAGGCTGAGCGGCGGGGATTATGTGGCGATTAAAAAGACGAACCCGCCACGGCGGCGGGTTCGAGATTGCAATCAGAGTGTTGGCAACTGGCCGATGCGGCTCATCATTTCCGTGACGATTTGCAGATCCAGCTGGAATTGATCCACGGTCTTGAACTCGCCATCGGTATGGCCGGTGTACTTGACGTCTGGCCGCGCCAGGCCGAACTGCACGCCGTTGGGCAACTCATGCACCGAGGTCGCTCCTGCTGAAGTGCCGAACTCGTGTTTCATGCCCAGGTTCTCAGTCGCCACTGCCAACAGCGCCTTGACCCATTCACCTTCGGGATTGCGGTACATCGGTTCGGCGACCGAATAGTCGAAGGTAACGGCAACGTGGCTGTTCTTGCTCCAGGCTGCCAGTTTCTCAGCGATTTCGGCCTTGAGTTTCTCGGGTGATTTGCCTTTTGGAACCCGCAGGTTGACCGCAAGCTTGAAGGTGTTGTCATCCATCGCGACATAGGTCAGCGACGTGGTCAGCGGGCCCATGAAGGCGTCGGAGAAGCCAACACCGAGTTTGTTGCCCAGGTAATCCAGCCCCCAGTTGTCAGCCGCGTAGCGGGCAGCATCGGTGATGTGGTTGTGCTTGAGCGCGACCTTGCCATCAAGGCTGTTGATGAAGTCGAGCATGCGCGCCACCGGATTGACCCCGGACTCGGGTTCGGAGGAGTGGGCGGACACGCCCGTGACCGTCAACTTGACGTCTTTGCCGTCGACCTTGCTGCTGATCTGGAAATCGCCGCCATTGCGTTTGGCGTATTCGGCGCCGGCCTTTTGCAGGCTGGCCGCCAGCTCAGCGGGCTGGTCGGTGACCAGTGTGGCAACCGACGCCGAAGGAATCTGATTGGTCGCCAGGCCTCCCGTCATCGAGATGATTTGCGCGCCTTTGCCCTCGGCCCGGCGCTTGGCAAAGTGGGCCATGACCGTGCCGTAACCTTTCTCGGCAATCACCACTGGATAACCGCCATCCAGCGCCAAATTGTACTTGGGCGTTGGATTGCGCTCGAAGTAGTAGGGAATCGCGTCGCCAGTGGTTTCTTCGGTGGTGTCCACCAACAACTTGAAATTGCGCGCCAGCGGCAGCTTTTCTTCCTTGATCACCTTCATCGCGTAGAGCGTGACGACGATGCCGTTCTTGTCATCTTCGGTGCCGCGGCCATACATGCGGTCACCGATCAGGGTGATCTTGAATGGATCAAGACGGGTGCCGTCCTTCAGTACCCAGTTTTCCGGCGTCACGGGCACTACGTCAGCATGGGCATGAATGCCGACGACTTCATCGCCGGTGCCTTCGAGGGAAATCTCATAGACCCGGTTGTCGATGTTGCGAAAGTTCAGGTTGAAAGACTGGGCGAGGCCCTTGATCTTTTCGCCGATCTTGATGAATGCCGGGTTGTCGTGCTGGGCAACGCCGTCCTTGCGAAAGGTCGGGATTTGGACCAGGTCGCGCAGCGTCTCGGTGGCTGCCGCGCTGTATTTCACGCGTGCATAGAGGCCGAGCAGGCGATAGATCTCGTTCTGTTGTTCAGCCGTCAGGGTTTTATTGTCGAGAAACGCGCCGATGGCCGGGCCGATGTCGGCCGTTTTGGCCAGGTCGCTCTTGGCCAGGTCACCGAGGAACTGGCGGAAATCCGTGACCGAACCGGTGCTGAAGGTCTTGAGGATTTCAGCGCTCTGTGGCGGGGTGATGTTGGCCTGAGCCGGCACCGTGAATAGCGACAATGAGGCCAGCATCAGCGAGGTTGCGGCCAGATTCTTGAGAGGGAAATTCATGACTCGGGGGCATTCCTTTGCAGGGCAGTTGATAAGACGTGTCTCAGCGCTGAGACACATGCATTTACAAACTAACACTGCAGCGGACAGGCACGGGAGTCCTGAAACGGGATCTGTCGCACAGGACGGTAAAAACGACGCACAAGCGAAAGAGCGCACTTAATGAGCCAACAGGCTTTAACTGTCATTGCGCCGTTTACACCGCTAGAGGCTGTATCTGCGTTTGAAGCTGGCCGCTGACGACGGATATTTCTTTGAATTGGTCGCGGTCGCGCAGAATGAACAAAGCGTCCAGGCCGCGTGCCTGTGCCACGCGTGGACCTTCGATGTCGCCCAGAACCATCAGTGCCGTCGCCCAGGCGTCGGCAAGCATGCACGAGGAAGCCGTCACCGTGACGGACGCGAGTGAGTTGGCCAAGGGGGCGTCGGTCGCCGGGTTCATGGTGTGTGCGTAGGATTGCCCCCCTATATCGACCCAGTGTCGATAGTCACCGGACGTGGCGATGGCACAGTCGCTGAGTTCCATCACCCCCATGACTTCGCGCACACCGCGACAGGGTTTCTCGATGGCTACGGCCCAGGGTTGAGCATCAGGTTTGACGCCCCTGGCGCGCATTTCACCGTCGATGCCGACCAGATAGCAGGTGATGCCGAACCCTTCCAGACAGCGAGCCAATTGATCGACCCCGAAGCCTTTGGCGATGCCGTTCAAATCAAGATTCAGCGGCGCACGTTTGCGAACCTGATTGCGTTGCAGGTCAACCTCTAGTGCTTTGCTGGCGGACAGTCGAGGTTTTGGCGAGTCGGTACCGAGCATCTGTTCGGTGATCGAGGGTTCGTCGGGGCCGAATCCCCAGGCCTGCACCAGATCTCCTACAGCGATATCGAAGGCGCCATTGGACTGTTGACTGACCCGCAGCGCGGCGGCCAACACCGTGGTCAGCTCCTGAGGCACCGACAGCCATTGCTGCTCGGCAGCGGCATTGAGGCGGTTTAGATCGGAATCGGGCTTCCAGGTCGACATCTGCTGATCGACCCGGTGTACCGCATGGGCGAGGCCCAGGCCGATCTCGTCACAATTGATCCCGGGCTCGGCATAGAACAGGGCCGTGTAGCGGGTGCCCATGGTTTCGCCGTTCAAACGGTAGCGTTGCGTATCAGTAGACATCTTCACGGTAGCGTCCTTGTGCCTTGAGCGTGATCACGCTGAGGTTGAGCGGTGCCAAGACCTCATCCAGCGCCTGCATCACCCCTTTGGCCATTTCTCGGCTGCCACACACCAGCACTTGTGCGCCTTTTTCAATCAAATGGCGCAACGCGAGTGCGTCGCTGATCAACCGGTCTTGCACGTAACTACGATCCTGAACCTGGGAAAAAACGGCGCGCAGGGCGGTGAGGCGCCGGTCTGCCAGATAACGGTTGAGCTCCGGTTCGTAGAGGAAGTCGGAAGCGGGGTTGCGTCCGCCCCAATACAAGTGCATCGGGTGCCGCGCCTTGTTGTTGCGGATAAAACCGGCCAGTGGGCCAATGCCAGTACCGGCGCCGATCAGAATGACCGGGTGGGTCCCGGACGCCGGCCGAAATTGCGGGTTGGGCTGGATAAACGCTTCGATCGTCGCACCGATGCTCAAACCATGCAGGAACTGAGAGCAAACGCCGCCTTCATGTTTGCGTACGCAGATCTCCAGAACGCCGTCTTCTGCGCTGCTGGCCAGCGAATAAAAACGCGGAACCGCGCTGCCCGGCGGGACAATGCCGACCAGGTCGCCGGCCTGAAAGCTCGGCAGTGAGCTGGCTGCCTTGAAGCGCAGGACGTGAGTGGGGGCATTGACTTGCTCGCCATAGGCGATGCATTCGGTCAGGACCAGTTGCTGGGTGCGCGGGTGGCTGGGGCGGTGAACCAACGTCAGTTCGTGACCCAGCACGTCGCCCAAGGCCGCGCCCCAGCGAGCAAATTCCTGTGGAGACTGACGGTTGACCGTTTCCAGTCCCAGCAACGGCGAACCGTCGGCTTGTTCCATCGCTTGTTGAACCTGATGGGCGTACTGACAGAATTGCGCAAACTGCCTGTCCCCCAAACCCAGTACCGCAAAAGGCTGGCCAGGCGTGAGGCCGACCTGGCTCAGTTGCGTGAGAAACTGTGACGCCGAGGCCGGAGCGTCGCCGTCACCGTGGGTTGCGGTGAGGATGAGTATCCGCTGAGCGCCGTGATAATCGGCTTTCCATTCATTGAGTGCGGCGCTATGGACTCGATGGCCTGCCTGGTGCAAGGCGTCGTGCAGGGTTTTGGCAAACCCCCAAGTACTGTTGTTTTCACTGCCCACCAGAATCACGCTGTCGGCGCAGTGAGCCGGGCTGTTGTGCTGGATCTTCGCGCCAGCCTTGCGCCGGCGCCACCAGAGCAGAATGCCGGTCACGCTCATTAACGGCACGCACAGGGCGCAGAGGCCAAGCGGCAGGCCCAGCCACCAGAGGCCTTCGCCGGTGTGCAACTGGTAAATCAGCTCGTAAAGGTTACGCATCGCGTCATGGGCTTGATAGGACAACAAGTCGCCGTTGACCGGATCGACATAGCCGTCGCCCTGAGCGGTGCGCAGAGAGAATACGTCTTGCGGGTTGTCGGCACTCGGGTAGACCAGTTCACGCAGGTCATTCAGGTCGACGGCCTGCAGGGCTGGCAGGCTGGCCACAGGCAAGGCCGGGCCGGCGCTGATGTGAGTGGGGAAGGCCGGCTCGTTCTGAGTGCCGTCGGCGATCAAACCGAACGTGGTGCCGGACATGTATAGCCCGCTCACGGCCGACAGCAGCAGCCCGAGCAAGGCCAGGCGCCCGACTTCGGCGTGCCAGCGCTGGCTGAAGGTGCCGCGCTGTGGTCGCAGAAGATTGCGCCAGCCACCCAGACGCCGCGCCAGCAACAACGCGCCGGACACCGACAGGATCAACATGAACAGCGCACCGACGCCCGACACCCCGTGACCGGGTGTTGCGAGGAACAGCGAGCGATGCAGGTCTTTGACCCAGCGCGAGAAGCCGGACGGCTCGTAAGGCGCCAGACCCTGGCCTGTCAGTGGATCGACCTTTTCAGCGCCGGAGCGCCCATCCTGGCGGTAATAGACGATGACCGTCCCGGACGCTGTCCGCTGGATTTGCTCAACCCCCGGAAAATGGTCGGCGACGCGCCCGGCCAACTGGCCGACGCTGAGCTGCCCGGCAGCGGTTGAAGTGCTGTGCAGGCGTTCCAGCGCAGGATCAACGGACAATATGGCGCCGCTGATGGCCAATAACATGACCAGCAGAGCGGCAATCAGACCGGGCAGTGAGTGGAACTGGCGAAGCATGTTCGGCCTCCAGAGTGGGCGGTACTACAGGTCGTAGGTAAACGAATCGACATAAGTGCTGCCAGTCACCGGCTGCCCCGAACCCTTTGAGGTCAGCGGCACACTGATGTCGGCTCGGCCTTCGCGCTTGTCCTCGACGGCACTGTCGATCCGGATCTGATACCCGGCATCAATCAAGGCGTCTGCCAGTTCAACACTGACCTTCAGCGTGCGGCCGCTGCCGACACTGGCGCCGCTGACGCCGTCAAATTCGCTGCGCTGCATGCCGCTGCCACGGGCCCAGTCGGTCAAGTGGCGGTAGTACTTGGCCTTCTTGCCAGCGACCCAAAGGGTTTTTTGGTATTGGCCATTGGCATCTGTGACATAAATCGCCAGGTACGCATCGTTGCCGCTGTAGTTTTTGAGCTGGGTGGTCAGCGTCACTTCACGCGCCTGGGCCAACCCTGGCAGAGCAATGGCACCAATGAGACAGGCTGCTGCGATGATTTTTTTCATGTGGATGTCCTGTTTGAGCGTTGTGGCGAGAGCCTGTACCCGTTGGCTGACAGCAACCTGAAAGGCCCGGAAATAAATCGGCGATGACTATTCGGCGGCGCGTTCGGGCAGGTAGTCCTCGTTGTCTGCGCCATACTGAAAACCTGCTGAATCTTCAGATTCACGTCAGGTAAGGCGGTTAGGGTGCGACACAACAACCATCACAGGAGGCGCCAGATGCGGGTTTTATTGGTCGAGGACGCAGCCGGGCTGGGGGAGGCCGTGCGCGAGCAGATCGCCGATGACGGCCATGCCGTTGATTGGGTGCAGCGCCTGGACCATGCACGTAATAGCGTGAGCTCTACGCCTTATGACTTGATCCTCCTGGACTTGATGCTGCCGGACGGTCGCGGGCTGGATTTTTTGCGTCAGCAACGTTCAGCCGGAGACACAACACCGGTGATCATCCTCACCGCTCAGGATCAGATATCCGATCGTATCGCCGGCCTCAACGCCGGGGCCGACGACTATCTGGTCAAACCGTTCGACCTGTTTGAGTTGTCGGCCCGCGTGGCGGCCGTGGCCCGCCGTTACAGCGGTAACCCCAATCCGCAAATCAAACTCGCTGATTTGCAGGTCGACATGAGTGCCCGCACGGTGATGCGCGCCGGTGTATTCGTCGACCTGACGTCGCGTGAGTGGGCGCTGTTCGAAGCGTTTGTCCAGCGTCCGAGCGCGCTGCTGTCCAAGTCGCAACTGGAGGAGCGTCTGTACGCGTTTGGCGCCGAAATCGAGAGCAACACCATTGAGGTCTATATCAGCCGACTGCGTAAAAAACTGGGCCGTGACCTGATTGAGACTGTGCGTGGCATGGGTTACCGGTTGGCGTCCGTATGAAGTCGCCCTCAAGTCTGCAAAAACGCCTTGGCCTGGGATTGACGCTGGGTATGACGTTGCTCTGGCTGGGCGCGACCGTCGGGGCCTGGCTGGTGGTGCAGCATGAGTTGAACGAGGCGTTCGACAGTGCATTGGAGGAGACCGCACAACGCATCCTGCCCCTGGCGGTACTGGAAATCAGCAATCGTGAAGAGCCCCGTGAAGCTCAACATGTCGCCACCCTGAAAATGGACAACGAATACCTGATGTACGTGGTGCGCGATGCCAAGGGTCAGATTCTGATGCAGTCTCACGATGCCAATCCGAAGATCTTCAACCCACAACCGAGTGAAGGCTTTTCCACCACCAAAAAATATCGTCTGTACGGGGCCAGTGCGTTGCGCCAGACGTTGTTCATAGACATTGCCGAACCCTTGGGGCATCGCCGTGAAGCGGCCCGGGAAGCCTTGTTCGCCTTGCTGTTGCCGTTACTGGCGCTGATTCCCATCAGTCTATTGGGCACCTGGTTGTTTGTTCGCATCAGCTTGCGCAGCGTGTTGGCCTATCGTCGCGCGGTTGAAGCGCGCGGTGTGGGAGATCTGTCACCGATCAACGTGACGCGGTTGCCGGCTGAAATCGACCCGTTGGCTGACGCGGTCAATCACCTGCTCGAACGTTTGCGCAAGGCATTGGAGGCCGAGCGCAGCTTTACCGCCAATAGCGCCCATGAACTGCGCACACCGCTGGCCGCGACGCTGGCGCAGATCCAGCGCTTGCGCCACGAAGCCCCAGAGGGGCCGTTACAAGTGCGTGCAGCGAAGATCGAAAACTCACTGCGCGAACTGGCGCGACTGTCCGAAAAGCTCATGCAACTGGCCAAGGCCGAAGGCGGCGGGCTGTTGTCCGAAACCCCGCAGGATCTGATTCCGTTACTGGCCCATGTGGTGGATGAGTGGAATCACAGCAGCGGGCAACGTATCGAGTTGCAACTGCCCAAACAGCCCAGTGTTTATTCGACGATTGATCCGGACGCTTTCGGCATCCTGTTGCGCAACCTGATCGAGAATGCGCTCAAGTACGGCGCGGCAGATCAACCGGTTCAGGTCAGCCTGACCCATCAGGCAGTGCTTCGCGTCATCAACGGTGGCCCGGCCGTGCCCGAGCCGGTTTTGCAAAGGCTGACCGAACGCTTTGTGCGAGGCAGCCGTGAGGCCGGGGGTTCAGGGCTGGGGTTGGCGATCGCCAAAACCATTGTGCAAGGCGTCAACGCGAGCATGGTTCTGGCATCACCTGCAACAGGTCGACTGGAGGGGTTTGAAGTGTGCATCTTTTTACCGCTTTGCTCGATGAGCCAAAACTGAGGTTTTCTGCGCAAGCTGAGCCCCGCGTGCCGAAACGCTCCATACCCCTTGAAACAAGGTTGTGATAGATAGAATCACCGGGGCAGGCTGATTGATATTCACTATGATCGGACGGCTCAATTTCAATTTTGCGCGTTCATGAAGTCTGTTTAGACTTCGCGGCAGCGCACGCCCCGTCGATTGACAGCCTGGCGGCAGATTTGCACAAATACGCCTCCTTGGTTCAAGCCGCATTGCCGGACAGATTCGGTGAGTGGGGGGATCGGCCGGGTAACGGAACTCCGGGCACGCGTTGATCTCTATCGCCCAGAAAAAAAAGAATGTTGTGGCAGGCATACATTGCGTTTGCGACGTCGAGAGCCCTTTCCGTGTTTTGCGTTCAGGAAGAACCGGCGTCCTGTATTCCTCGATCCCGACAGAAGTGATCATCATCATGAGGGAACAAGATGACTGGGGGCTTTTCGAACAATCACGCCGTACAGTGGGAACATGAAGTTCTCGACATTGTAGGGACGCTGCAAGCCTTTATCAGAAAGGCTGCGCCATTGAAGGTCGACATGGTGCTGGAGGGGGAGACCGGCACTGGCAAAGACACATTGGCGCGTCGAATCCATGCGTTATCCTGCCGCGAAGGGCCTTTGATTGCGCTCAATTGCGCAGCGATTCCGGAGCAACTGGCCGAAAGCGAATTGTTCGGTGTCATGGCCGGCGCCTATACCGGCGCTTCCAAGTCCCGGGCCGGTTACATCGAAGCGTCCAACCACGGCACGCTTTACCTTGATGAAATCGACAGCATGCCGCTGCTGCTCCAGGCCAAGCTGCTGCGAGTGCTGGAAATGCGGGGTATCGAACGCCTCGGCTCGACACGCTTCGTGCCGCTGGATCTGCGCGTGATCGTCGCCACCCAGACCCCTCTGGAAAAACTCGTGGAGGAGGGCAAGTTTCGCCGGGACCTGTTCTTTCGTCTCAACGTCATCAAGATTCAGCTACCGACCCTGCGCTCGGGCTTGCAACATATCCAGCCGCTGTTTCAGCGCTTCGTCAATGAAGCCGCCGTGCGCCATCACCAACCCATCCCCGAGCCTGATCCTGATCTGCTCAAGCGCCTGCTCAGCCATCGCTGGCCGGGCAATATCCGCGAGCTTAAATGCGCGGCCGAGCGTTTCGTGCTCGGGATGCCGCCTCTGCAGACGGACGATCCCTGCGCTGACAGCCCATCCTGCGTGCCGCTCAAAAGCTATTTGCGCCTTTTCGAAAAAACCCTGATCCAGGATTGCCTGTCGCGCCATGCCAAGTGCATCGACTCGGTCATCAGCGAACTGGGCATCCCCCGGCGCACCCTGTACCACCGCATGAAAAGCCTGAGCATCGACTCCCCCGAGCTCTGATCAGGGCTGCCGAGCGAAGATTCACTGCCGTCGTGGAACCGCTTCCGAAAATCGACCACTCATTGTTCGAACACCATTGGGGTGTTCAAACAACCTTCGATTATCAGGAGTAACACTATGGCCGGTACCGCATCCCTTGGCGCTTCGATGGCTGCCATGACGAAGATGGACGCCACTGCTGCTGCAACCACCACCATGAACGCCGAGGCTCAGTCCAACAAGATGATGACCGATACCGTCAACGGTATCGCCAGCGCCTATCAGGACTCTGCGACCAAAGCGCAGAACGCTGCCCAGCAAACCGGCAAGGCGATCAACTACTAAGTGGTCGTGGGCTCTCTCGACTTCGGTCGGGAGGGCCATGACTTGTGCAGTCAAGCAGGAGCACTTCTATGTTTTCTTCTTCGATAAGCATGCCCCAGACCAGCTCATTCCAAGGTAGCTTCAGCGCGGCCAACATGAGCGAATTCCAGAGCAACTCCGACAGCACCGCCGGGCAGATCGCCTCGTTGCTGGGCGACGCGCTGTTTGAAAAAAACGGTAGCGGCGCGAACATCCGTGATGCGAAAAATCCGCTGCTCGAAATGATCGCCGACTACATGGACAAGAACCCTGAGCAGTTCGGCAAGCCCGACGATGCCACCGGCAAGGTGCGCAGTTGGCGCGATGAATTGGGTGAGGACAACTACCTCAACAGTGATGAAAAACAAGCTTTCACCAAAGGCCTGGAAGGTTTGATCAAAGACATCCTGGGGGGTGGCACCCAGAGCGGCGGCAACGCCAGCGCAGGTGCTGGCAGCGGCTGGAATCCTGGTGCGGGCAGCACGGGCGGTAACCAGAGCAGCGGCGGCATCCAGGATTTGCTGTCGTCGCTGCTCGGCAACCTCGGTGAGGAAAAGCTCGGCAACCTGCTCAAGCCCACCGGCGATCCCATGCGCGACGCGCGAGGCGAAATGGCCTTTTCCAACGATGACAAGGACGTGCTCAAGGAAGTCGCGCGCTTCATGGACATGCACCCCGAAGAGTTCGGCAAGCCTGACGGCAAGTCCAAGGACTGGATGGGTGAATTGTCCGAGGGCGACCTGTTCATGTCCAAGGGTGAAAGCAAGCAGTTCCAGAAGGCCATCGACATGATCCAGGGCGAGGTCAAGGGCAGTGCCCAGGGCAATTCGCTGGGGGGGCTGTTTCCCAACGCCGAGCAGAACTTCCTCAATGGCGGTGCCGGTAACACGTTGAAGACCGACGCCAGCATTGCGGCCGGCAACGTGCTTTCAGTGTTGGTGCAGCAAAGCACCACCAGCTATCGCGGCTGAGCGTAAACCTTCGTCCTGGCAGGAGAGCATGAATGGCGATTACAGGGGTAACAGCTAACCACTCGGGTTTATCCGTTGCTGAAGGGCTGCCGCTCAGGCCGCCTGCCGAGGCGGACATTGCCTGGTTCAATGCGCAGATGCAGCAGGCGGCGACCCGAGCGCCGCGCGAGGATGCGCCCGATTCGGCGATCGCCCGGGCCTCCACAGCGTTGCAGAAGGACGCCGAAAAGGCTGATCGCGACTTGCAGCGAGCGTCACGCTCAACCGATCCGCAACAGGCATTGCAGGCCAACCGGTCGCTGTCTTCGTTTTATCTGGAAAGCTTGCTCAGCGCCAAACTGGTGAGCAAGGCCGCCCAGAGTGTGGAAAAACTCACCAGTCTTCAATAAGGCCAGACCATGCATTCCAAGGTACTCAGGCTGCTCGTGCCGGCCCTGATGATCCTGTTGCTGAACGGCTGTGGCGAGCGCATGGAACTGCACCGCGAGTTGTCCGAACAGGACGCCAACGAAGTATTGGCAGAACTGGCAAGCAAGCACATCGATGCGCAGAAGCGCCCGGACAAAAACGGTGTTGCGGTGCTCGTGGCGACTCGGGATATTTCCCGAGCGGTCAGGGCACTGGAGGCGGTTGGTCTGCCGCGCCGCTCACGCTCCAGCCTGGGCGAAGTCTTTCGCAAGGAAGGGGTGATTTCCTCGCCTCTTGAGGAGCGGGCGCGTTATCTCTATGCCTTGTCCCAAGAGCTTGAGCAAACCCTATCCCAGATCGACGGCGTGGTGGTGGCGCGGGTGCATGTGGTGCTGCCTGAGCGGGTTGCCCCGGGTGAACCGGTTCAACCGGCGTCTGCGGCGGTGTTCATCAAGCATCGCCCGGAACTTGATCCGGACAGCCTGTTGCCGCGAATCCGGCGCATGGTCGCCAGCAGCATCCCGGGAATCAGTGGCGCCGATGACAAGAAACTTGCGGTGGTCTTCGTCCCCGCTCAGAGCTATCACGAGGCCGTGCAAAAAGTCAGTTTTGGCCCGGTACAAATGACTCGCGAGCGCTGGCAGTTCTGGCAATGGTTGCTCGGGTTATGTGCCGTGGCGGGGGTGTTGCTGCTGGGTGGACTGCTGGTCCTCAACCCGCGATGGCGTCAGCGGCTGGCCAAAATGTTGGGGGGCGCCAGAACGGCGCCAACCGATTCGTGATGAATTCGCCGCAGGTATCACCAGAGCAAGCGCTGGCCTGGGTCCGTTGGTGGGTGCAAGGCGCACGGCGAGCCGAGAGCGGTTGGGCGCTGGGCGAGCAGGGCATTGAGCCTTGCAGCCTGGCGTTTTTGCGCCGCCACTCAGGGCCTTGGCTGGATGCACACCTGGGCATGAGCCACGAATGGCCGCCGTCCCCCAATCCGGTTTTGTTACCGTTGCTCGCGCTTGATTGCACGCAATGGCGGCGGGTGCTGAACCTGGTGGTGGCGGTCTGCGCCGGCAGTCAGTCGGCTGAGGTGGGCGGATTGAGCCGCGCCGAGCTGATCTGGTGTCGCCGGTTGGGTAAAGCGCTGCAACCCGGTCACTGGTTGCAGCCGTCGTGGAGTGCCGACAGTCCTGAAATTCGAGGCCTGAGACTGTTGCGGGCGTGGGTCGGCGATGCGGTGTGGCGACGTTTGCGCCTGATATTTGATCGCTCACGGGTGGCGGCGGCTGAGGCTCACGGTTTTGCGCCATTGCCACCCCAGCGCCTGACCAGTCTGTGGCAGGCCGTCGGTTGGTACGCCCTCACTTTCCAGAATGAACAAGGAACGCCGCATGTTGACCCGCCGCAGCCTGACCCTCAGTGATTCCCGGGCGTTGCCCGATGGCCCGGTGTTGCGTCGTGAAACCCTCGAACAGAGCCTGATGGCCGATCAACTGCTTGAGGCCGCCCGCAGCGATGCCGAGCAGATACTGGCCGAGGCTCGAAGCCAGGCAGAGCAACTTGCCCATGAGGCTCGCGAGCAGGCCGGTGCCCAGATCTGGCGCCAAGCCGATGCCTTGTTCAGCGAATGGCAGGCCCAGCGCCAGCAAATGTGGGAGCAGATCACCAGCAGCGCCGAAACCCTGGTGACCCGCACGCTTGAGTGTCTGCTGGGCGAGCTGGAGCAACAGGAACGAATCGCGGCGTTATTGCGTCAGATCGCGGCAGCCCATCCCCGGGAGGACGTCGGGACATTGCATTGTCATCCGCAGGATCTGGCAGAGGTCGACCGCCAGGTGCAATCGGCACAGGCCGTCTGGAGTGTTCGCGCCGATGCGCAACTGCCGCGTGACAGCCTGTGCCTGCGTACCACACTGGGAGACTTCAGCCTGTCCTGGAACGCGTTGGTCAGCCATGTGTGGCCATTGCCGACCACCCCGAAGCAATGATCACCGCGTGACAGGGAACCAACTCCGGTAGTCGGCCACTCAGTGGGCAGTTCTCGGATCTGGAGTCTCACCATGCTGTCTTCTGATGCACTGCGCCGCCGCCTCGACAACACCTTTGAACACACGCAAAAGGATCTGGATTCTGCGGCCTTGTCGCTGGATGCCTTTTCCCCCGATGACTGGCACGCCTTCAACTCGGCGATCCGCCAGTCTTCTACTGCCAGTTGGGCGGCCAATCAGGAAATTGTCGTCAAACACAACCTGGCCAAGGCAATCATCAATGAAATCCGCTGAGCTGACGGGCACTCTGCAACGTTGGCTGGACAGCGGCGAGGGCGAGTTGACGCTGCATATCGATGAGCAACCGGTGCGTTTGCAGCGGCGCCCGGCCGGGGTGTTGTGTCGCGTTGGCTTGAGCGTTGTCTGGCGCGGCGGCGACGCCGGACTTGAGGCGGCAATGCGCTTGGCCGGGCCAAGTCTGGGGCGCTTCAGTGCGGCCTTGGCGCTGGACCCGCAGGAGCGTCGACTGTGCCTGATGCGTTATCTGGCGTCCGAGGGCGTGACGCCGATCATCGCCGCCCTCGAAGCGTTGGCCAATCAGCGCGAAGTCTGGGAGGTGATGCTGGCCGTCAGCCCTGCACCCGCCCGCGCGCATAACCGTTCTCTCGCCTTGGGACACCGCTATGTTTAAGCACTTGTGTGGGATGTCCTTGTGTTGGGCACTGGCGTTGCCCGCGGTGGCCGCCGTCCCGCAAGACTGGGGCCAATCGGCCTACGCCTATGAAGCCACGCAAACCTCGCTGGATACCGTGCTGCGCGATTTCGCCAATGCCTTTGGTGTGGGCCTGAGTGTGACCGGCGTCAGTGGCATGCTTGACGTCAAACTGCGGGCCAGCAACGCCGTGGAGTTTCTTGATCGGCTGGCGCTGGAGCATCAGTTCCAGTGGTTCGTTTACAACGGCAAGCTGTATGTCAGCCCGCAATCGGCGCAGGTCGCGCAGCGGCTGGAGGTGTCTGCTGACGCCGCGCCGGATCTCAAACAGGCACTGACCGATATCGGCCTGCTGGACAAGCGCTTCGGTTGGGGGGAGTTGCCCGATGAAGGCGTGGTCTTGGTCAGCGGGCCCCAGCGCTACGTTGAACTGATCCGCAGCTTCAGCAAAGAAAAGGTCAAGCCTGACGAGAAGCAGCAGGTGATGATGTTTGCCCTGCGCTACGCGGCGGTGGCCGACCGGCAGATTCAGTATCGAGACCAAACCGTCACCATCCCCGGAGTGGCCGCCATTCTTGAGGGACTGCTGGAGAACCAGCGCTCCACGCCACCTTCAGCCCTCGATCCCAAAGCCAATATCAACGCCTTGCAAAGCATGGCCGACAGCGCTCGGGGCAAAATCCTGCGCCTGGCCACCGAGCGGGTCAGCGGCCGCAGCGAGGCCAGAACCGGTTCGGGCGGGCAGCGCCGTGTGGCAGCCGATGTGCGCAACAACGCCGTGCTGATCTATGACAACCCGGACAAACGCGCGCAATACCAGCAATTGGTGGAGCAGCTGGATCTGCCGAGCAAGCTGGTTGAGATCGACGCCATCATCCTCGATATCGACCGTAATCAGTTGAGCAACCTGGAATCACGCTGGTCGGTGCGGGCGGGCAGCGTGACCGCCGGTAGTTCGCTGCTCGGCAGCGGTTCTTCGACGTTGTTCATCCGCGACTTTGACCGGTTCTTCGCCGAGATCCAGGCGTTGGAGGGGCAAGGCGTGGCTTCGGTGATCGCCCGCCCCTCGGTGCTCACCCTGGAAAATCAGCCAGCGGTCATCGACTTCAGCCGCACCCAGTACATCACCGCCACCGGCGAGCGAGTGGCGACCATTGAACCTGTGACCGCTGGCACCAGCCTGCAAGTGATTCCGCGCACCATTGCCGGTGTCGGGGGCAATCGTTTCCAGTTGATCGTTGATATCGAAGACGGCCAACTGGAACAATTGCGTGATCAGCAGACGCCGACCGTCAAGCGCGGCACCGTGAGCACGCAGGCTGTGATCGCCGAGAACCGTTCGCTGGTGATCGGTGGTTTCCATGTGGACGAGCGTGGCGACCAGCAGCAACAGGTTCCGGTGCTTGGGCAGATCCCGTTGATCGGGCCGCTGTTTTCCTCCAACAAACGCCAGATGTCCCGGCGCGAACGGTTGTTTATTCTGACGCCGCGCCTGATAGGGGATCAGATTGACCCGGCACGCTACGTCGCCAGCGAAAATCGCGGGCAACTGGATCGGGCGCTGGCCTCCGGACGTGAACCCGGCAAAGCCTCGGTTATGCGTGCCACGATTGCCTCGACGTTTGCCGGGCTGGTGAAGGGTGGTATTCCCAGTGATATCAAACAGTCATCATCTGGTGTGGCCTTGGGCGATCTGTGTAAAGTGAGCCACGGTTTCACGCTGGATCGTCAGCGGATGCAGTGGTTCAGCGCGACAGATTTTCGGGTGGCGGTGGGTGTGGTGAAAAACACCAGTGCCAAAGCCCTGCAGTTCGACCCGGCGTCCTGTTCAGGATCACAGACATTGGCCGTAACAGTTGCACCCCAGTACCTCTTGCAACCTGGTGAATCAACTGAGGTTTTCGTGGCTTTGCGACCGATAGCAACCTCTACGTCGGCGGCGGCACCGGCACGGATATCGATGTTGCCCCCACAGTAACGGGGGTTATAAAAATAACTCAATAACGCGGCTCTTATCATTCAAGTGTCTTACTGTCTGGCTCGCACGGCCAGGCGCAATGATCAAAAGTCCTACAAGGAAGGTGACGAGATGAAGTTGTATCAGGCCGGTATTGTGACAGCGGGTCTGCTTTTGTTGAGCGCTTGTACTTTAATACCTGGGACTGCATGTGGCTCAGGTGATTGTCAGCAACTTGACGTCAATAATGGCGAGTTGAATGTCTGGTGGTCGCCCACACTGCGTGATGGCGGTGGTGAATACAGTACGGTGTCTCTGCATGACTGAAACGATTCTTCAAAGTAGTGACCAGCAGGATTTCCTGATGCGTATCGGCGAAAAGCAGGCCAGCGTGTGGCAATGGGCGCCGGGCATCGAGTTCGTTTGCCGCAAGGAGAGCCTGGGCTGGGGCCTGGCGTTGAATATTCAGCGACAGGCGCAACGTCCCGATCTGTTTTCGGAAGCGCTTAAACGCCGTTTCGAAAATGTTGAATCCTACGACGGTTACTACATTTGCCTGGATAGCCAACACACTTTCGTGGTTTGGCATGAACTCAACATTGAATATCAGGGAGAGCAACTACAGACGTTACTTTGCCAACTCTTGTCCTTGGCCGGTTTGAAGCACTGACCCCGGTATTTCTATTCAGCACGGAACTCTTCGTCCTTGTTTTTCCACTCATGTTGCGTGTCGGCAGCGGCCGACGAAATAAACTTGAGGAAAAACAATGGCGACCCCCGAGTCCATCATCCAGCGACTAATTGCCCAACTGGCCAGCCAATTGGGCACGCCTCTTACCTTCCAGCGCGGTGTTTGCGCGTTATATGACAGTGACCGTGTTCAGGCCGCTGTCATCGAATTGCCGGAACACAGCGACACCGTGGTTTTTCATTGTCGTCTGGGCGCCGTTCAACCGGGCGTCGACGCACTGCAACGGTTACTCACCCTGAACTTCGACGTCGCGACCTTGCGCGGCTGCTGGCTGGCGCTGGATCAGGGCGATGTACGCCTTTGCACTACGCGCGAATTACAGCGACTCGATGAAGACAGTTTTTGCAGTCTGGTGCACGGCTTCATCGCCCAGGCCCGCGAAACACGCCTGAGTCTGGCACGGATGATCAATTGACTCTGAAGGAACCGACGTTAAACGACGGCCACACAGACACCGTGAACCCGCGCCAAGACGTGGGCGACACGGTGGATCGTGGAGCATTGGGCTGCGATTCGGACATTCTTGCCTGTGGGGTGCGATGCAGATGATGGATATGAAAGTGTTTTCAGGGTTGACACAGAACGGATCGGTGGGCGCTCTGGCCCTTGAGCCAGGCGCGCTCACGGGGCAGAGCGCACCTTCGGGTTCCTCCGGGTTAAAGGAGCTGGCCGCGATGCTGGCCGAAATGCTGTTGGGCGCTTCCAGCGGCAAAGACGCCAGCGCCTCCGGGCAGAGTGCGGGAGATGACCTGCTGCACAAATTGCAGGGCGCGGGCGCCAGCACGCAGGGCAAGGACGGCCAGCCTGCCGTCGATGGCAGTGGTGGCGATTCGGCCAAAGAGTTGCTCACGCAGGTGCTGATGGCGCTGTTCGAAAAGCTCCTCGGTGGCGACAGCGCTCAAGGGGGGGATAGCACACAGGGCAAAGGCGTGGGCGGCACTCAGGGTGTGGGAGGTAGTGCAAACCCTGAAGACCTGGTGAACACCCTGATGAAAAGTCTGGGCGATGGCTCGCTCAATAGCGCGATCAGCCCGACTGCCGATGGCGGCGGTCAGGTGTCCGGGGATGAGCGTCTCAAGGCGGTGCTGGAGATGATCGCGCAGTTCATGGATAGCCATCCGCAGACCTTCGGTACACCGCACGGCGGTGGCGACACCACGTCCAACAAGGGCAGCCAACCCGTGGCGAGCAACAATGCGCTGGCGCCGGTCCCGGACTCCAGCCTGAGTCCGGAAGAGGGCGCCCCCGCTACTGAGCTGCCGACGCTGGATAATTCGGGGGCAGCACCGGTGTCGTTCCCCACGGCCTCAAGTAACCCGACCGTGGTCAACAGCACCATCAAAGTGGGGCCGGGCGAGGTGTTTGACGGCGGCGGCAAAACCTTCACCGCCGGTGCGGCCCTGGGCGACGGTGGGCAGGGTGAGTCGCAGAAACCGCTGTTCGAACTGGCTGAGGGCGCCACCCTGAAAAACGTGGTGATCGGTGACAACGGTGCCGACGGTGTCCACGTCAAATCCGCTGGCGAGCAAGCGGTGAACGTCGACAACGTGCATTGGACAAACGTCGGTGAAGACGCGTTGACGGTGAAGGACGGCGGGGCCAAGGTGACTAACCTGAACATCACCAACAGCAGCGCCCAAGGCGCGGCAGACAAGATCTTCCAGTTGAATGCGGACGCCAATGTCAATGTCGATAACTTCAAGGCGAAAGACTTCGGCACGTTCATGCGTACCAATGGCGGTCAGCAGGGCAACTGGAATCTCAACCTGAGCAACGTCAGCGCCGAGAATGGCAAGTTCTCATTCGTCAAAAGCGACAGCGAGGGGCTGAACCTCACCACCCACAATATCGATCTGAACAATGTCCAGAACGCTTACAGCAAGCTGCCTGAATCGACCCGTCATCAGGAGGTCTGAGATGAGCGCGCAGCAATCGCCCAGCGGTGGCTGGAAAGCGCTGGTGCAGGGCAGCGGCGAACTCGATGCGAGTCAGCGCCAGGCCTTCGAACAGGCTATCGCGTTGATCAGCCAGCGCTTGCAGGCGACTTTGGACAAACCTGCGGGGCGCAGCGCTGAACGCTTCCACCTGCCACGTTACATCGACCGTCTGGAACGGGATTTCCAGGCGGACGCCGGTCACGATCAACTGCAGCAAGCCGCTGGGCTGACCGCTTACTGGATTGTCCGATTACTGGCCGAGTGTTTGCTGGAAGCGAACGAACGGCGTTAAGGGGGCAGCACCACACGCTGTAAAAAAACGGGCGCCTGCTGACAGGCGCCCGTTTTTTATGGGTTCGACCCGCGTCAGGCGTTCGCTGGGTTGGCGGGCACCTTGTGCAGTCTGGCTTGCTGGAACTCCAGGTAGAGGATGGATCGAGGTGCATCGCTGGCATTGACCACGAAATGATCCTGCGAGCCGTCGAAGATCGCGGCGGCGCCGCAATGGTGCTGATGAAATTCGCCGGCAACGTTCAAGTACGCGTAATTGCGCTCGCATGCGGCTTCGAGGGTCAGGTGCATTTGCAGCAAGCCTTCCTCACCGACCTCCGGGTGGCGGTGGGTGCTCAGCCAGGCGTGGGGGGCGAGCCGTGCGAGGGCGGCGACCTTGAGCCCGCGCACGGCGTCAAGCAGTGCAAGGGTCTGAGGCAGTGCGGCGCGGGCCGGTGCCAATGCCTGATCGCGAAACACCAGCGGGTATTGCACCCAGTCGCGGTTACCACCGGCTTCGCCCCAGCCTTTGAGCCAGCCATACCGGCCGCCTTGTTGCAGGTGCGCCGTGACCTCGTGATGAATCTGCTCATGGGGTTTGTCAGTGCGATCGATGTCGAGCACCGGCGCCTGTAACGCCAACAGTTCCTGATGCATCAGCGGCCACTGGGCGGCCAGTTCGGCCAGCCGTGGAAATTCGTTGAGGGGATAAAACGCAGGGCGCATGTAGCCTCCTTGAAAGCTTGGTACCTGGCCGCGAGAGCGGAAAAAAGGCGTGGCCGCGCGGGCCACGCCAAAAGTGTCAGCGGGCTTAGCGCTTGAGTTCCAAGCCATCTGTTTTCAAGGCGTCCACTGCGGCCTTGAGTGGTGCCGAAGGCCTTGAAAGTTCGCCATCAAGGAAGTAGTTCCTGGGTGCATCCTGATCCTGGCCGTAGCTGAAGTTGATCTTGCCCAAGGTCTTGTTGACGTTGATTGACGCACTGCTGTTGTAACTGACCAAGGGCAGTGGCGAGGAGAAGGTCTCCGGCTGGCTGACGCTCTGGAACACGGTGATGGCCTTGATCCGCATGTTGTTGCGGTCGCTGAGCAACGCAGCCAGTTCTTTCTGTGACAGGTCGCCTTTGCGGCTGCCTTCATCGACGCGGTCCTGCACCGAGTCCTTGAGTTCCAGCCGCACCCTGGCCAGGGTGCCCGGCGTGCCTTGCAACTCTTTGATCAAGGCCTTTAAGGTCGGGTCTTGGCCGAGCAACGTCGATACCCGCTCGGCGTTGCTTGGCGAGTGCATTGGGCTGACCAGGCTCATCACTTTGGACACCATGCCTTGCTCGCTCAGACGCGAAAGGTTGGTGTAAGAGCTTTCGAAGCGACCACTGTCGAGCAGGCTGTGCTTGGCATCGGCGGCCTGTTGCTGCACTCCCGCGCGTTTCAGGGCGCGGAGGGCCGCATATTGCTCGTCGTTTTCCGCCGGTTTGTCGGCAAAGTGCCGGTTCAGATCGGCCAGTTGCTTGTGCAGTATTTCCTTGGCGCCAAGGCCGGCGTAATCGTCATGGTTGCTATCTTTCAGACGCGCCACCGTCTGCTGGGAAGCGGGGTCCTTGAAGGCGGCGCCGAGGCTGTCGCCCAGCTTGCTCAGGTTGGCGCTGGTCAGCGGTTCGGCCTCCTTGAAGGTGAACTTGACGCGTTTTGTGGTTTTGTTATCGACCGAGACCGCCGCAGCGCCACCCAGTGGTGCTACGACGCCCTGCGAGGCGCTGGAGGCCTGTGTGTTGCTGCCGGCGAGCTGCGCCCGGGCAAACACCGAAGCGCCCAAGTTGTTAAGCGCCCGAGGCCGGTTGCGGCTGCTTTCCTGGAGTTCGCCCGTGTTGCTGTGTTGGTTCACCGAGTAATGGGTGTAGTTGAGCAGATTGACGTTAACCGTACCGCCCACCCCCAATCGAGTCGCTGCCGACAGAGGCGAGCTGTCTTTGTCCGTGAGGCCGAGGGCCACGCGCATTTCGGCGGTGGCGCTGGCATTGACGTCAAAGTTCAAACGCAAGCCTTTCTGGGTTTCGTGGTCGACACCTTTTTTCATCACATCAAGTGGACTCAACTGCCCGCTGAACAGGTTATCGACGAAGTGATCGATCTCCTCGTCAGGCACGGTGAACACCACGCCGTCGCGTTGGGTGCGGGTCGCGGTTCCCGTAACGTCTACACCCAGGCGCAAGGCCGGCGTCAGCAGCCGATCGTTACCGATATCGACCTTGGTGAACTTGTCCACTTCGCCATCCTTGAAGAACCCGGGCCAGTAGTCTTTGCCGCCACCAACGCCGGCACTGGCGATGCCCGCACCTTCGCGCTGCATATAGATCGTCACTCCCTTTTCACCGCGCTCGGCATTGAGGTTGTAGTTGCGCCCGCTACCCAATGCGCCACTGGGCCAAGGCCCCATGCCCTTGTTGGCCAGCGACACGAAAGGCGTGCTCACATTGAGCCCGTAACTGCGTTGCAGCGCGATTTCATCGTCAGGATGCTCCAATTGTTTGAGCGCCGACTTGAGCTTGTCCGCCAGTTCCGCCTGGGTTTTGCTGCCGGTGGCTGCGCGCAGGTTGACGCTGGTAGCGTGGTCTTCTTTCTTGAAACCGTTGAGGAAGGCCTTGATGCCATCGTAGGAGGCTTCCAGGTTGGCGTGATCGGTGAAGCCCATGTCGGTGATCTGCTTCACCGGGTGCTCGCCATAGGTCTTGTCGCGCAGGAGGCTCAGATCAGTTTTCAATTGCGCCAACTGTCGGCTGTTGTCGCCCTGCGCACTGACCATTTCAGCCTTGTCCAGCAGCAAACCAAGATTCTTCATGGTGACCACGTCGAGGGCCAGCCGGGCCTTGGTCAACCCTTGGCCGTCGCTGACATCACGGCGCTGGCCCAAGGGAATGTCGGCCTTCTGGTGAGAGAGTTTCATGCCTTTGTCTTGCAGGGTCTTGAGCAGGGTGCCGGTAGGATTGTGCTGCGAAGGTGCGACGTGCCTGAGCGCGCCTTGCACCTCCTTGAGCAGGTCATGGCCGGCACTGGCGATGTTGAGTTTTTCCCCCAGGTTGCTCAGCTTCATGCGCAGTTTCGTGCGTTTGGACGGCGGGTTCGGTTCGCCGTGGATGTTCAGCAGGCCTTCTTTCTGGTGCAGCAGTTTCGACTTGCCGTGCTCCTGGCCCAAATGTCGTGTGGCGCGCAGGCTGTTGTCTTCCAGTTCACTGCGCAGGGATTCGAGATCCTGCAACAGTTGGCCACCTTGTGGCCCGAGATCAAGCTGGCTGATCCGTGACTTGAGATCCCGGCCGGGGGCGGCGGGTGCCTGGTCATGGTTGAGAAGCTCCAGCGCCTTGAACAGATCGCCTTCGGAGTCGTACAGCGGGCGCAATCCTTCGCGACCATGATGGTGATGCTGGATGTGATTGCCGATGTTCTTCATGAACCGCGGAGGTTCCATGGTCGGCTTGAAGATGTGGGCGCGGATGAACTCGCCCGTACTGGGCCTGTTGGTGTTTTCCATGGAGCCCCGGCCCATGAAGGTGGCGGTAAAGCGTGCGGTCAGCCCGGTGCCTGGAATGCGCGCGGTTTTCTCGCCACCGCTGACCCGCGAGAACAACTCACTCAGGGCATTGTGGTCGGCCGGACGTGGCGTCAATGGCTCCCAAGTCTTGCCCTTGAGCTGCATCTGCGAGTGATTGTCGTCGTTCTTGAGCGTCACGTTCAGGCGGTTGTCATCGCCGGTGCGGATGCTGTGGACCTGGTGTCCGGCAGGCAGTGGCAGAGGTTTCCACGCTGCCTCGGGGCGCGGTTGGTCAGGGCGCGCCTGCCAATCGTCTTTGGCCATCGTGAACAGTTTGCCGTCAGTGGTCAGGGCATGCAGGTTGTGGTTTTCGTCCAGCGCCAGGGAGGCCACGCTGCCTTCCAGGTCGATTTGGCTCAAATCGCTGGCGGTGCCGTCGGGGTGGTGAACGGACAGGCGCTCGTTGGTATCGAGGGCCACGAACTGTTTGTCGTTGAGCATCGCGAACGCGGTGACTTGCCGGTCTTCGAGACCGGGCACAGGTTCACCGAGGGCCACTTTGGTCGAGCGTGGCGGCTGATTCAGGGTGTGGCTGCTGCCCACGGTTACCGGGTTGTAGTTCGGGCTGACGTCGAGCTTTTTCAGTTGCCCGTCTTGCAGCAGGTAGGCCTTGCTGTCGATGCCGCGTTGCAGATGCGTGACATCCTTGATGCCCGTGTCTTTCCAGTCCTGGCTGGTCGAGTCCCAGCGCTGGATGCGTTGATCGCTAAGGCCGACACGGCCCAAACGGTCGAGGTCAAACGTCTGGGCCGGCGTCGGCGGCGTGCTGCCGGGAATGCCGCGCTTGTTGTCCAGCACCAGTGCGTCGCTGAGATTCCAGCCATTGTTGAGCCGTAACTCCGGCTCGTCGATTTGATGGGAGTGGGTCTGGCCGGTGCGATCGCTGAGCAAAACCTGCAAATCACCCTGATCGCCATGGAGGAAACCGCTGACCTGATGTTTACCACCCAGACGTTCGCCCTCAGGGTGGAAGTGTTCCTCGGGCATCAATCGCAGGGTTGGCGAATCGGGGGCGAGATCGGCACGCTTGATGCTGTACAAACGGCCCTCGGTATCGCTGATGAACAAGCGCTCAGGGCTCATGCCGATGTGTTTGGGCTCGGCAGTGCCGCCGTTCAGTTCAAGGGTTTTGGTGTGGCTGGACGTCGACGCGCCTTGATTGAGGTCGAACAACTGCAGCGTCTGGCGCTGATCGCCACTCAAGGTGGCGACGTGCTGATCGGCGCTGACGGAAAACGCTTTCAGGCCCGGCACCTCGATAGGCAGTACGCCTTCACTGGAAAGATCCACCAGGTGGTCGCCGGTTTGCCCATAAAGTTTGCCGTTACCTTGACTCGACAACTGGCTGAACTTGATCTGTTCGTGATCCGGTGGTGTATGCCAGGTGCCATTGGCTTGGTCGAATTCGTAGAGTTTTTCGTCGTGTAGCCGTAACGGCTGGCCGTCGCTGTCCTGATGGATACCGGTCAGGTGCCCGAGATGGCTGCGCCCGATGGTGTCCAGAACGCCGCCATTACTCACGCGGGCTTGCTGGTCATGCAGGGCCAGGGAGGATGGCGCACTGTTGTTTTCTACCGGGCCTGCGGGTTGGCTGCTGCGCAGCGCCACGACCGCCGAGGGTGACTGCTTTACATGCAGCAAATGACCTTGGGGCTCCAGCAGCAGATGATCCTCGCCACTGTCATTACTCGTCGCCGCCTGAAAGTGCTGACCGGATCGGGTCAGGGCATTGCGCAGCAGGTCCGCGACAGCGGTGGATGTGAAATTGACGAAGTCCGGCTGCCCCTTGTCATCCAGACGTACATGCGCCGAACTGTTCTCGGCCGGCACGTTCGATTGAGCGCGCTCGCCCGGAGCACTGAAACGGGCGGCATGACTGCGGCTCAGCCTTGGCGACGGCGGCGCATTGCTGGCGGTGGAGGAAGAGGCGGCGGGCTCGCTAGCCCCTGCGCTGGCCTGGGACGCCACATTGCGCCGGCTGCTCGAAGAGGCGGCGGACTGCCGCGGTGTCGCCTGCGTATCCTGGCGAACACGGCCGACCAGATGCATGAAACGTCTGCCTAGATCGCGCAAGGAGTGACCGCTGCGCTGGGTCGGTGCCTGAGATTGTTGCTCTAGCCCCTGAGCATTGTTTGTCGTCTGGGAAATGATTGGCAGCGGCGTCGACGCGGCCCGTTGAATCGATGACTCCATAGCAGGACTCCAGGTCAGAAACTGACACGGCGGGGTCGTTAGGTCCGCCTTGGGCGTTCAGGAAAATTTCCTTTGCCCTGAGTGGTCGTCGCTTGCACCTGGTTCCTTCGTGTCTCAGTAGGGCGTGCCGGGCATTTCGATGGTTTGCGACTGAACGTGGTCGTCGAGTTCGCGCAGCAGGCGATAGACCTGCGCCACCGCTTGCAGGGTTTCGCGCGGGATGAATTGGCCGACCTCGCTGCGGTATAACGTGCGCGCCAGCCATACATAGCGGATCACGGGCACGCCGGCCTTGCGCGCACGCTCAATCAGTTCCCGCGCGTGGGCATCGTGGCCCTTGTCAATAATGCGCGGCAGCGGTGTCTGCTGGGGGCGATAGAACAAGGCGACGGCGTAGTGGGTGGGATTCACCAGCAGCAGATCGGCGTCTTCCACCGGCGTTTTGGCAGGCGTGGCGCCGGCCGGTTGCTGGAGCATCTCTCGGGCCAGCGACTTGCGGTGCGACTTCATGTGTGGGTCGCCCTCCATCTGCTTGAACTCCTTGCGCACATCTTCGTGGCTCATGCGCTGGCCCTTGATGAAGAAGTATTTCTGCAAGGCGAAATCGACGATCGCCAACACCAGCAACAACCCCAGGCAGATCCGCGAGAGTCGGTGGAACAGAGCGATCATTGCGTGCCAATAGGTGTTCAGGTCACTGTTGGCCAGGCCGATCAGATCGCCCAGCGCCGGCGGCAGCACCAGATACAGAACCACGCCGATCAGCACAGCCTTGCACAGGCTGTTGAGCAGGTTGAACAACTGACGCGAGGAGAACATTTGCTTGAATTGATTGAGCGGGTTGAGCCGCTCGAAATCCAGCTTCAGCGCCTCGGGCGCAAACAGCGGCCCGAATTGCACCCAGCCGCCCATCAGGCGCATGGCCACGGCAATGCCCAGCACGGGCAACATGAACAGCAACAGCTCCCAGCCAGCCTTGGTCAGCACTTCGCCGACGCCCGCGCCGAAGGGCCGGTCCATCTGCTGCAAGGGCAGGTTCATCAGCGCCTTGAGTCGCTCGATACCGCCCTCGGCCAGGCCCAGAATCAATTCCAGCAGCGCGCCGAAAATCAGCAGTTTGGGCACATCCTGACTTTGTCCGACCTGACCTTTTTTGCGTGCGTCGGCGAGTTTCTTGTGCGTGGGCTGCTCGGTTTTTTCGCTCATGGGAGGGCTCCAGGGGTTGCCTTGAGCAACAACGGCAGCAGGTGCTTGAAGTCAGCCAGTTGCGCCAATTGACCCTGGCCAAGCCAACACAGCATCGGCAGATAGAGCACCAGAAAGCCCAGGCCGACCAGGCTCTTGGCCGGCATCGCCAAAGTCGAGACCTGCAACTGCGGGCTGTACAGGCTGAGGATCGCCATGCCGAACTCGATCAGCAGCAACAGGCCCACCAACGGTGCGGCGTATAGAACCATGCAGCGAAAGGTGCTCGCGAGCAGCCTCAGATAAAGATCCCACCCGTCTGTGGCGGGCATCGGCAACCAGTGGTTGGCGGGCCACACGGCGTAGCTGTCCCAGATCACCTGCGTCAGGGCGGCATAACCGCCACCGAGGATCAACAACAGGATCAGCAGTTGTTTGAACATGTGCCCCAGTTCGGAAGTGTTGTCCCCCAGCGCCGGGTTGATCTGACCGCCGATCAGCGCGCCGCGCTGGTTGTCGAACAGGCAACCAATGGACTCGAACATCCAGAACGGCATCGCCAGCAGCAGCCCAAGCAACAGGCCGATCACGCTCTCTTTGAGTATCAGCCCGCCAAGATCGATCCAACCCAGATCATGCCCCGCCAGGCTGGCGCGAATCCCCGGCATCGGCACCAGTGCCAGCGCGAGCACGATGGCGTGGCGCAGCATGCCTTTGATCTCGCGAAAGGCGAACGCCGGCACCAGGAACAGGCACGGATAAAGACGAGCCATGCCCAAGGTCAGGGCGAGAATGGATTGGGACACTTCGTTGAACGCCGGCCCGAACATCTCAAGCCCTCGTCTGCGCGATCATGCCGAACGCCAGGTTGGCCAGTTGCATCAACTCGACGCCAATCCAGCGTCCGGTCAGGGCCAGTGCAATGCCCACCGCCACCAGCTTGATGGCAAAGGGCAGGGTCTGGTCCTGCAACTGCATCACCGCTTGCAGCAAAGACGTCAGCACGCCGACGATCACCGCGACGATCAGTGGCGGCGCCGACAGGACCACCACGAGCAACATGGCTTGTTTGAACAGCGTCAATGTGTCCATGTTGCCCTCACAGGTAGCTATAGAAGAGGCCGTCGAGCAGCCGTGTCCAGCCATCGACGAGGACGAACAGGAGGATTTTCAGGGGCAGGGAAATGGTCATCGGCGCCACCATCTGCATACCCAGCGCCAACAGAATGTTGGAGACGATCAGGTCGATCACGATAAAGGGCACGTAGATCAGAAAGCCGATCTGGAAACCGGCCTGCAATTCCGACAGCACAAACGCCGGGACGATCAGCAGCAAGTCGTCGCGGCTGGCCTTGGCTGCCATTGCCGCCGGCCACATTCGTTGAGTGTTCTCCAGAAGATGGGTCTGGATGTCCGGGTCGACATTGCGTGCCATGAAGTGGCGAAGGGGTTCCAGCACTTGCGTGCCGGCGGTTTGCATGGCGGTGAAATTGTCCAGACGCTGCGGCATTTCGCGAAAGCGCTGACCCATGTCGTTGAACACGGGCGCCATGATGAACAGCGTTGCCGCCAACGCGATGCCGTACAGCGCCATGTTCGGCGGCGCCTGCTGCACGCCGATGGCGTTGCGGGTAATCAGCAGCACCATGGAAATCTTCAGGAACGCGGTGCAGATCATCATCAATAAAGGCACCAGCGACAGTGCGCCCAGGAAGAGGGCCAGCGTCAGCGGATCAACGTCCTGCACATTCACGGGCGCAGCTCCAGGCGGGTAATTTGCAAGCCCAGCCGACCTTCGATGTCCACCAGTTCACCTTGAGCCAAAACGAGTTCGCCCTGGCACAACATGGCCTGACCCGGCGTGCAACCGCTAAAGCGCAAGACCGAGCCGACGCTGAGGCTGCGTAGCTGGCCGAGGCTCAGGTTGAGGCTGCCGGCTCGCAGGGTCAGCGCCACCGGCAGATCGTCGAAGCGTTCGCTGGCCGTGTCATCAACCGCTAGCGTCGACGCGTCGACCTCGTTGAGCGGCTCATGATCGCCAAGGGCAAAGTGATCGAGGGAGGCATTCATCGGCAAATCTTCCAGTTCGGTGAGTGTGAAGTGCAGGGCGGTTGCCGCTTGCTGGCGCAGGTGCAGGCGGCAGGCGCCGACTTGCAGGCTGCCCAGCCCTTGGGCGGTAAACAGCGGTTGGGGAATGAGCAAAACGTCCCCCGCTCGCAGGGTGAGCAGTTCGCCTCGGCTCAAAGCGCAATGGCCCAGCAGCAACGGCAAGGACACCGGCCAGTCCCGATCGCCGGTGCTGGCCCGGGAGGCTCGCCACGGGCCATGGTCGAGCCAGCGCAGCAGGGTGTCGGCGGCGATTCGCAAGCGACTGATGTGCGCGCCCGCTGCGGTGCGGTGCAGTTCCAGCAAACAGTCCAGCCCTGGCGCGGGCGCCGTTGCCACGGCATGCAGCGGGCTCAATGCGACTTGCAGTTCGGGCGCCAGATATTGGTTGTACAGCGGCCAATACCAAGGGCAGTCCGTTGTGGCCGTCATCGGATCGGCGAGGATTGCCGGGCATGAGGAAAGCTCGCTCAGCAGCGGCCCGGCGGCATCGAGCCAGAGCAGACCGCAGGCTGATTCGAAGGCCGTGGCGGGCGGAGTGTGAAAGGGCCGTGGCGCCAGGCGCAGGGTCAGGGTGGCGGGCGATGGCTGCGACAGGTGCAAGCTCAGACCCGCGCCCACACGTTCGCGCACCGAGGCCTCGGCCTGTGACAGGCTGCGCAGGCGCAATGCTTGAGCATTCACTTCAATCGTCCTCGCGGTGCAGGCTCAAGCGCACCGTGCGGCCCAATTGCTGTGCCAGCCATGCGGCGCTGGCTTGCTGCTGAGGCTCGACTTGGCGCCACGCCTCGCGGGCCATATGCACCGCGATTTCCAGCGTCGTCCCCCGAGGTGTCACATTGACCTTTACCGTGCCAAGGTTCGGCAGTTCCAGGTGCGCTTCAAGGACGCCGGGCTGCAGCTCATCCAAGTGCTGTTCCAGTCGGGCCAGCAAGGTCTCCCATAACGCGAGGGTGCTTGGTTCCGGTGTCACAGCGGCGCCTTGTGAAGACGAATCAGGGTGTTGCTGCGGATCCTGAAACCCGCTCCCGCCGACGTCGGCCATCAGTGACGGGGCCAGGTTGTCGAACGTTTGCAGCAGTTGCTCGAACTGCTCACTCTCGTCACGGGTTTCACCGCGCAGGTCGTGACGGCGCTCGGATCTGACTGGCCACGCCGAGACCGTCTCCTGACGCGGTCGGGGTGCTTCCGGCGGGCGCGGTGGCGCCTTGAGCGTGGCGTGACGCGGGTTCATGAAGCCTCCTGGGCGAGGTCGCGCAAGTAGTCGAGTTTTTCCACGTCACGTTGGCGGCGATGCAGTTGCCGTTCGCTGTCCTCAGTCCATTGCTGCTGTTGCCGGCATTCTTCCTGCAACGCTTTGTAGCGCTGCTCCAAGCGCTCGATTTGGCGCAGGGCTTGCTGCTCGCCGGTTAGCCATTGGTTCATCTCGTTGAGCGGCAGACGACGATTGATGTGGGCATCGCGCTGTTCCAGGCGCGCCAGGCCATGCTGTTCGCGCCGTTGTTCAAGCTCCTTCGTCAGTTGTTCCAGGCTTGTGTGCAGGGCCTTGAGCACCGAGCGTTGACGCTGCCAGGCCTGTTCGGCCATGGTCAGCCGATGGCGGCGGATCGGCGTCAGCACATCGAGCGTCGCCGTCAGGTTGTTGGCCATCGAATCATTGGCCGGTGACGGGGAATCGGTATCAGACTGGGGCATGAGCGGTTACCTGTAGAAGGTGGTCCAGGGTTTCATCGAGCGGCACCGGATCGCGCAGCGATTGCTGCAGAAAGGCTTCGATCCGTGCGCGAGCGTCCACGGCGCAATCGGTCAGCGGGTCATTGCCAGGCTGGTACTCGCCCAACTTGATGAGCATTTCCACTTGCTGATAGGCCGCCATCAGCCGGCGTAACTGTGTGGCCCCTTGTTGCTGTTCGGTTCCCACCACCTGGCTCATGGTTCGGCTCAGGCTGGCGAGGATGTCCACCGCCGGGTAATGGCCACGCTCAGCCAGGCGTCGCGACAACACGATGTGGCCGTCAAGCAGCGAGCGCACTTCATCGGCCACCGGGTCATTCATCGAGTCCTGCTCAATCAGCACTGAATACAGGGCCGTGATGACACCGCTTTGGGTGCGTCCTGCGCGTTCCACCAAACGTGGCAGCAGGCTGTAGACCGAAGGCGGCAGGCCGCCACGACCGGCCGGCTCGCCGCTGGCCAGGCCGATTTCTCGCTGGGCACGGGCGAACCGGGTCAGCGAGTCGATGATCAGCAACGTCGATTTGCCCTGCTGGCGAAAACCTTCGGCAATCGCCGTGGCCGTGAACGCGGCTCGGGCGCGTTCCATGCTGCTGCGATCGGACGTGGCGCAGACCAGTACGGTGCGGCTGCGCAGTTCTTCGTCCAGTTCATGGTCAAGAAACTCGCGCAGTTCCCGACCCCGTTCGCCGATCAGACCAAACACAATGGCCTGGCACGGGGTGTTGCGGGCCAGTTCGGCGAGCAAGGTGGTTTTGCCACACCCGGCGCCGGCGAAGATCCCCACGCGCTGGCCTTCGCCCAGGGTCAGCAAACCGTCGATTGCGCGCAGCCCAGTGGCCAGCGGTGCCTCGATTCGCGGGCGCTCGCTGGCCGCTGGTGCATCGCGGATCACCGGCAAAGCCCCCACCGATCCGGCCGCCGCGAAGGCTTCGGGGCCTTCGCCGTTGAGGGCGCGGCCAAAACCGTCGAGTACGCAGCCCAGCAGGTGCTCGCCCACCAACAGGCTGTGCGGCTGGAACAACGGCGTGACCCGCGCGCCGATGGCGATGCCGTCGAGTGCTCCAAGGGCTGCCAATAAGGTGTGTTCACGGTCGAAGCCGACGATTTCGGCCATCACCTGATTGCCGTCGGCGCGCTGGATCTGGCACAGGTCACCGATTCGCGCGCGGGGCATGCGACTGTGCAGAAGAATGCCGTTCACCCCGGCGATGCGCCCATGGATGGACACCGGCGCGCAGTTCGCCAGGCGTTGCTGGTGCCCGCCGCACCAATCCTGTAATTGCGCGATGGCTGCCTGGATCACCAGCTCACCTCGATGCGCTGATCGCCTTCGAACACCACCTGATGTTCGCTGATGCCCACCAGTCGCACGCCGGCCACTTCGTCGCCGAGGAACACGCGGCGACCATCGCTGGTGAGCACGTTGGGCAACCGCGCCAGGCTGATCTGGACAATGCTGAACGGCAGCAGAGGTGTGGCTTCGGGCAAGTCGCTGAGCACCGGTATCGGGCTGCGGTACTGTTGCTCGAAACGCAACAACATGCGTTCGGTCAATTGCAGTAGATCGTCCTCGTCAAAGCGTCCCTTGAGGAGGATTTTGCCCGGTTGCTCGACCAGGCGGATGCGGCCCTGCAACTCGCGTTCGGTGAGCATGCGCTCCAAGACCTCACGCACCTGGGCGGCGTCCTTGAGCGGCGTGCGGGTGGGCACGGGCACCGGGACAGGTGTCGAATTTGAAACCCCGGAATTCACGCCCCAGAACAACGCCACGAGAAACAGCAGCACAGATCCTGCAACCAATGCCGGGCCCAACAGTGAGCGTGATGGCGCTGGCGTTGCGGGCATTGCTTCGTCGCGCTCGGCATTCATTGGCGGCAACGTTGTTTCAACGGGTTCGGCGTGTGGACCGTGCGCGTCGTCGTCCTGATCTTGCGGCCACTCGGTGTTGGCGCTGACCACCGACAGCCATACGCCGTTGAGGGCGAACGGTGTTCCCGGTTGCAACGTGGCGATGGCGTCAACCTTGTGCCCCTCGCTGTCGGTCACCGGGCCATCTTTGCGCGCCAGTGACCAGGTGTCGTCGACCAGCCGCAGCAGGCAGTGGCGATCCTTGATGCCAGGGTCGTACAACGCCAGATCGGCGCCCACTGCAGAGCCGATCGACCATTCGCCACCGTTCAATGGCAGCGCCGCCCCACGGTGCAGGCCGGTGAGCACGCGCAGTTCATACATCATGTCCGGTTTCATCGCACAACTCCGTCAGGCCAGCAGGTCATGGGCTTCTTGCAGATCAACGCGTCCCAGCACCTGCACTTGCACCGAGGACAGCAACTCGGCGAAGGACAGCACTGGAACATGGTTGAATTGTTCTCTGAGCAGCCCATGCAGCGGGCTGCGCAGGTCCTGGGCCACCAGCAGCACCGGTGCCGGGCTGGCGCGCAGCGGGAACGCCGCGCTCAATTGTTGGAGCAAGGCATTACCCACCTCCGGCTCAAGGGCAAACCAGGCTTCGCTCTGGCCTTGGCGCAGGGCGTCGCGCAGCAAGACTTCGGTTTCCGGCGTGACCAACCAAGCGTTGAGGGCGCCATGCTCGGTGTGTTGGTGGCAGATTTGCGCCTTGAGGGCGATGCGCACGTAATCGGTGAGGGCGTTCAGGTCCCGCTCATGCTGGCCCTGTTCGATCAGTGTCTCGGCAATGGGGCGCACCGAGCGCAGCGATACCAGTTCGGCGGACAGGCGCTGCAACACCGCGGCAAAACGCGCCAGCGGCAGGGTGCGTTGCAGTTCCTGGGCAAGCTCCGGCTGTTCGCTTTCGAGCCAACTGAGGATCGCTTTGCTTTCCTGCAAACCGATGAATTTCGGACCAGTCGCCTGGAAGGCGCGGTCCATGCGTTCCAGAATCAGGTCCTCGGCACTGACCGGCTCCACGCTGCTCATGCGCAGCAAGGCGTGGTCGGGCGCGAACCACACCCACTCGGTTTCATCACGCTCTGCCAGTCCCGGCTCACCGTCATGCAGTTCGCCGCATTGGCGCAGGTGCACAGCCATTCGGCTATCGCTCCAGGTGGCGCGGATCAGCGGCACTTCGTAGACGCAAAAACGCAATTCGTCTTCGCCACAGTCCTCGCAAAACTCCAGGTCGAAGGAGGGCAGTGTCAGCCCGAAACGGTGCACCAGCGTGTTGCGTCGCTGGCGAATGCCGTGCAGCAGTCGCTCCAGCGCCACGCTGTCTTTGTGGCTGGGATGAAACTGCAACAGATAGGCCCGGGACGGGTTGAAACGCCGGATGTCTTCGCGGCCATTGAGCTCTGGTGCGCCGTTGCGCGCGGCGCCGTCGTGGTCCTGGAGGATCTGTTTCTGGCGGATGCGCCACAACTGGATCAAACCGCTGAACAGACAGATCATGCTGATACTGATGAACACCACGCTGGGCATGCCGGGGATCGCCGCAAAGCCGAGCATGCCGATCGAGGAAAACACCCAGGCCTTGGGTTGGCTGGTCAACTGTTCGGCGATTTCATGACCGATGTTGGCGTCACCGGCCTGACTGTCCGGGGCTACGCGGGTGATGATCATGCCGGCGGTGAGAGAAATCAGCAGCGCCGGAATTTGAGCGATCAGGCCGTCGCCGATGGTTAGCACCGAATACAGGTGCATGGCTTGCGCGGGCTGCATGTCGTTTTGCAGGACACCGATGGAGAAACCGCCAATCAAGTTGATGAAGACGATCACCAGGCCGGCGATGGCATCGCCTTTGACGAACTTCATCGCACCGTCCATGGCGCCGAATAACTGGCTCTCCTTGGACAACTGCTCGCGACGCTGGCGAGCCTCGCGGACGTTGATCAGGTTGGCGCGCAGATCGCTGTCGATGGACATCTGTTTACCGGGCATGGCGTCCAGCGTGAAACGTGCCGCGACTTCGGCCACGCGTTCGGAGCCCTTGGTGATCACCAGAAAGTTGACGATCGTCAGGATCAGGAAAATCACCAGACCCACTGCCAGATTGCCGCCCACCACAAAGCTGCCAAACGCCTCGACGATGTGCCCGGCATCCTGTTGCAGCAGGATCAAACGGGTCGTGGCGATCGACAGCGCCAACCGGAACATGGTGGTCAGCAGCAGCACCGCAGGAAATGTCGAGAACGCCAGCGGCCGCGGCAGGTACATGGCCAGAACGATCAGCAACGACGAGATGCAGATGTTCAGGGCAATCAGCACATCCACCAACGCCGTGGGCAGCGGCAGGATCATCATGAACACGATGGCCATGACCATGACCGCGCCGACGATCTCGGTACGGCGCATCACCGCGAGTGCCAGGCGGTTGAGGCTGTGAATCAGGCGATTCATTGCAGGCCCCGCCCTGGTTCGGCCAGCCCCAGGGCCTGACGTTCTTGCCGGGCGAGTTGATCCATCAGGTTATGCAGCAGGCGCAGGCCGTTTTGCCGAGTCTTTAGATCCTTCCACAGCACCAGTGGCAGGTTTTGCAGCAGTGGATACAAGCCATTGAAGTACAGCGGCTGCAAGTGCGCTGCATTGCTCAGGGTGTCATCGCTGAGCAGGGTCAGGTCGCGGGCGAAAAAGCCGGTGGCGCAAAAGCGCAGCAGGCGTTTGCTCATGGCCAGGGGCGTCATGCTGTCGCGCCGCTGTTGCTGGCTCAAGCGTTGCAACAGGTCGTGACACGCCTTGATCATGTTGTTGAGCTGCCCGCAGGAGCCCAATCCACGCAGCATCGAGCCCAGTACTGCGCCGGGCAGGGACGGCGAAAGGGCGGCGATATCGTCGGCCAGCGCGCGCTGCAGGGTACGCAACCCCCGGGAGAACTGTTCCTCGCTGAAGTGTTCGAGCAGGGCTTCGAGCAGACTGGCCAAGGGTTGTTGACCAATAATCGCCTTGTAATACAGCTGACGCATGGCCGCGCGTTGCTGTGGATCACGGCTGAACAGGGCGATGGCACTGGCCGTGTTGAACCCGGCACGGATTTTATCGCCGTGCACCAACCTTAACTCGTCGATCAGGTCTCGGGTGCTCTGCGCTTGGGCCTCATGACCTTCACCGAGAGCCAGGTGCATCGCCTGCTGCAGCAGAATATCGGCGCGCGCCGGATCGTTGTCCGCCAGGTTCAGGGCCGTCTGCAGCGACGGCTGTTGCTGCAACTGCTGCTGCATGCGGCGGGCCTGTTGTTCGAGGCTCGGCTGGTCGGTGTGATCAAGCAGGCGATAAAGCTCAACGAGCTTTTCGATGCGCTCGACCCGCTGTCCTCGGGTCGCGTCGCTGATATGGCGTTCGTCCAGGCTTTTGCTGTGGCGTTCGATGCTCTCGCTGAACTTCAGCGCCACTTCTTCCATGGAATCAATCAGAGGATTTTTGGCCACGGTCGACGACGTTTCCGTGCCGGGCAAAGGACGCGGCAGCAAATCCAGGGGCAGGGCATCGTTGTAGTTGGATACTTTCATGGAGGCGCACGTTCCACCGCTATACAGGTGGGCAGTGAGTGGCGTTTGGCGGCGTCGGGTTCCCTCGTTGTCGTCAGGTTCAAAAACCTGTGCAAGAACTGGCACGGGGTTTTTGTCAAAAGTGCAACAAATGGCAAAAATCACGTTTTTCAGGTTTAAAAACTGTTTAAAAACAGTCGGTTGAAAAAGTACCAAGGTTGGTACGCTCGCTGCTCTCTATCCCTCCCGCCACTGTCGGCATAGCGTGAGTGATGAGGGATCAAGCGTGGAATCGAGTCGTGTTCAAACGGAAGCGAAAGTCATTGCCGCCATCAAACTGGATTTGGGCGGTCTGGCACACAGCAGCGAGAAAAAGTTGCGCGGTTTCATTACCAAACGGGTATTCAATCCAGCCGATGTCGACGATCTGATGCAGATGACTTATCTGGAAGCCTGGCGTAACCAGCACAAGTTCACCGGGGCATCGAAACCGGAAACCTGGTTGTTCGGCATTGCCACTAATCTGGTCAGCAATCACTTCAAAAACTTCTATCGCCGGCCGCAGAACACCGTGTTGGAAGATTCAGGAATCGAAAGCCTGGAATATGGTCATGATCCGAGCCAGGTCAGTGAGCACCAGCGCTTGCTCAGCCGCACCCTGGAAGCCATCGACGACTTGTCGGTTGACATGCGCGCCGTGATTGACCTGGTCGTGGACTCAGACATCAGCTATCAGGACGCTGCGCAGCAACTGGGCGTGCCTATCGGCACTGTGCGTTCTCGCCTGGCGCGGGCCCGGGGCCAGTTGAAGAGCAGCGTCTATAACGAGAGGGCCAGCGCATGAACGTATTTGTCCGCCGGCCTCAGCCGACTGTCCTGCCTAGGGGCGTACGTGAATCCTGTGACGCCGATTTGCCGGCAATGATGGACATCTTCAACGAAACGGCGGGAACCGGCGCCAATTCCCCGGTGACCCGGCCCATGACGCTCGAAGAAGTGACGTTCTACATCAACCTTTATAAACGCGACGGCTTGCCGGTGTATGTACTGGAGCGCGGCGGCGAAGTGGTTGGCTGGCTGTCGATCAATCGCTTCAGTTGGGGGACTCAGGCGTGCCGCAATACCGGTGAAACGGCGATTTATGTGCGCGCCGATCGTCACGGCAGCGGCATCGGCGTACGCCTGGGCCATGCCACGGTGATACTCGGCCGCCAGTTTGGCCTGGAAACCCTCGTGGCCTGGATCATGGCCGCCAACGTCCCCAGTCAGCACATCGTGCAGTCGATCGGTGCGGTGCTTTGGGCGCGCTTGCCCCGTATCGCCCGTTTTGGCGAGGAGCGGGCAGACGTGCTGTTGTTCGGGTTGCCGCTGTGCGAGGAGGGCCTGGCCATGGCTCGGCCGCTTGATGTTGAGCAGGGGGCTTTACGCTAAGGGCCCATTTTCATCCACTACTGTGCAGCGGCGACTCAAGTCGCCGCTGCCGAGTGTATTCCCGACGCACAGTGGCGCGGCTTACTGCTTGGGCATGGTGGAGCGTTTTACCGGCCCCTTGCTGCTCAAGATGCGCCGTGCGGCATGGACCGCTCGCTCCGAAAGCGCTTCCATGCGCGGTGATTGCAACGCCCAGGCGTGCCAGTAAAGCGCTACATCGGTGAAGTGTTCCGGCGCGACGTCCACCAGATCCCGACTTTTGAGCAAATCGCTCACCTGCATATACGGCACCATCCCGTAGCCGAGACCACGGCGTATGGCTTTGAGGCGTGCTTCTGGAAGTGACAAGTAGTGCGTGGGGTAGGCGTCTGCGTGCAGGACGAAACGTGACTGCATGAAATCAGACTGCAAGGTGTCCTTGCGCGAATAGGCAAATACAGGTGCCTTGCGCGCAGCAGAGCGGGTCAAGCCCTTCGCAAACCATCGCTCCTGAAACGCTGGCGATGCCACCAACTGGTAACGCATTGACCCCAGCGGCTCTGTAAAACAACCTCGCATAGGCTCTGAGCGTGTGCCGATGCAGCCGATCACCTGACCACTTTCGAGCAATGCGTAGGTGTGATCCTGATCGTCGACCACAACGTCGAGCAGAATGTTTTCGTTGACGAATATCTCGGCCAGTGCAGGAAAGAACCATGTCGCCAGGGTGTCGCCATTGACCGCGATGACCACACGCAGATGATCTTGTTCGTCGCCGGTCAGATCATTGAGGAGTTCTTCTTCAAGCACTGTCGCACGGCGAAGATAGAGCATCAGTTTTCGTCCCGTCTGGGTGGGCTCGCACGGCCTTGCGCGCACGATCACTGAACTGCCCAGACGAACTTCCAGAGCATGTATGCGTTGCGATACCGCCGACGGCGTTACGTTAAGACGTTCTGCCGCCTTCTCGAAACTACCGCTGTCGACCACGGCCAGGAACGCCTGCATCTGTTTTGCATCAAGTTGCATGGCCGCTACGCTCGTTAAGTATTTCTAATGGTCACTGAAAGATACTTCGTTTTTCTTCATCTCGATAGCGAACTGCTCAATCATTGCGCCACGGCGACATAGAGCAGCTTTGCCCCGCGCAACGCGTCGCCCAAGGCGTCATCGAAATTCCGGATGACAGCGTTGAAGCGTTATTGACCCCGTAGGGTGAGCGTTATGGAGAAACAAATGTCCAGCGTCCGATACTTGCCATGAAACTCAACATGATTATTGCTGTGAGTGCTGTTGCATTGGTCTGTAACTATGTCTGGCAATCCCACGACTTGAAACTGGGACCCTATGAGTACCAGGCCTCGGCGAATAGTCTACTGTCGCAAGGCACTCACCCAGGCGCGCGTCAGTTGGCCTTGAACCGCGCCAACAACAAGTGTGCATCGCTGGGAAAGCAAGTCGGTGAGTTTGATGTGCAATCGCGCATGCCGGCGGATCAGGAGCATGAAGTGGCCAACGTGACGTTCGTTTGCAAGTGATCTCCCTCACCGCAATCCGAATCAGTCCAGGAACCTTGAAACCTTAAATCTATAGGCGGTACAAACCATGAAGTTAATTATTGTTGCGGTGCTCGCTACGCTGTTGAGCGCGTGTGTGACCTCTGTTCACGATTGGGCCAGGTCAGGCGCAAGTGCTGCTGACATCCAGCACGACAAAGCTCAATGCCAGTACCAGGCCAAAGCAGCAACTGCCAGCTACCATTCAACGCCGGCGGCGAACGACAAGACCCACGGCATGGGCAGTGCCGTGGGGGATGGCATCGTTATTGCGGAAAAACAGATCGACCTGACAAATGATTGCATGCGCCTCAAAGGTTACGTTGGTCAATGAGCCCCTGTTGCCACTGGCCAGTGCGCTTCGAACCCGTTGGACAAGTCGCCGTTTGTTTATAGTACAGTCGCCGCCGAAACACCTGTCGCCGGATGCTCCAGGCAATGGGTGTACAAAACATCGACAGAGTAATGTGGCTTTCAATGAACACTTCTACGGCGACAACCGAGGGCAGTTGGTATCCGGTCATTGCACTGGCCCTGGCTGCGTTTGTGTTCAACACCACCGAGTTTGTACCTGTCGGTCTGTTGAGTTCGATTGGCAGCAGCTTCGACATGTCCACCGCTCAGGTCGGTTTGATGTTGACGATTTATGCGTGGGTTGTGTCCCTGGCGTCGCTGCCCATCATGCTGATGACCCGCAACGTCGAGCGGCGCAAGTTGTTGCTCGTGCTGTTTGGGATATTCATCGTCAGTCACATCCTGTCGAGTCTGGCGAACAGTTTCGGTGTCCTGCTGGTGAGCCGGGTCGGCGTGGCGTTGTCGCATGCGTTGTTCTGGTCGATCACGGCCTCTCTGGCGGTGCGCCTCGCGCCAGCGGGCAAGCAGGTCCAGGCCCTTGGTTTGCTGGCCACCGGTACTTCCCTGGCGATGGTGCTGGGAATTCCCCTAGGCCGGCTATTGGGCGAGGCCATGGGATGGCGCACCACCTTCATCGTTATCGCGGTGCTGGCCACTGTGCTGGTGTTCTGGCTGGCCAAGGCCTTGCCGTTGTTGCCCAGCCAGAACTCAGGCTCGCTCAGAAGTCTGCCCCTGTTGTTGAAGCGACCTGCGCTGGTAGCGCTCTATCTCCTGACGGCCGTCGTAGTGACGGCCCATTTCACTGCCTATAGCTACATCGAGCCTTTCATCCAGCAGGTGGCGGGCCTGAGTGGCGATGTGGTGACCCTTATTTTGCTGCTATTCGGCGGTGCGGGCATTTTCGGCTCGCTGCTGTTCAGTTGGCTGCACCGCTATAACCCGCAGCGCTTTCTGATCATCTGCGTGTCGTTGCTTGCCTTGTGCCTGGCATTGCTGTGGCCGTTGAGTGGGAAGGTCTCGTACCTGGGCGCGCTGAGCCTGTTCTGGGGGATGGCAATCATGGGGTTTGGGCTGGCGTTGCAGTCCAGAGTCCTGGTGTTGGCTGCGGACGCGACCGATGTGGCGATGGCGCTGTTTTCCGGGATCTATAACGTCGGCATTGGCGGCGGGGCACTGCTGGGCAGTTGGGTCGGCGGCCAGTTAGGCTTTGCGTTCACTGGCGTGGTGGGCGGTACGTTGGCGGCGCTGGCACTGGCGTTCTACTGCTTGTCAGTTTCTCGAATCACTCGGCCCGGAGCTTGAAATTGAGCTCACGGGCCTTTTGATTGAGTTTTAATTCCAGTTCGAACCGAAGAGGCGGGTGCAGTCGCCCATCGGCGCAAGATGTGCCCTTAGCCAAAGAAAGATCATCATCGACAGGGAGGACGGAATGAGCCAACCCCCGACCTCCATGCGCCGAGCCTTAATTACTTCGCCGACGTTTTCAACACTTCAATCCATACTGCGCCTTTGCCCGACGCCGCTTCACCGACACGTTTCAGCGCGCCGTTGTTGCTGATTGCGTAAGTGCCGACTTTTTCGCTTTTCTCGCCTGTCACCAGCAACCAGCGCCCATTGGGTGAAAAAGCGATATTGCGTGGCTGCTTCTCTTGGACCGGGTAATTATCGATGAAGCTCAAGCCGCCTGTTGAAGGGTCAACTGCGAATGCCGAAACCGAACTGCTGGTGCGCTCGGTCATCAACAATAGCGAGCCATCGGGCGAGATCCGTAGGTCCGCCGCCCATATGCGTGGTGTCGGGTCGTCCTTCAAGTCGTTGTTACGTGCATCACGCACTTCGCCGTGAGCCAGTTTCAAACGCTCGGGAATGCCATTGGCAACGGCAATCTGAGTCAATGCGCCGGTGCTGTCATTGATTGAAAACGCTGTGACCGTGCCGCTCATTTCACCGACCACATACAGGTATTTGCCATTCGGGGAAAAGGCCAGGTGCCGAGGCCCGGTATTGTCCGCGACACGGATGTAACCGCTGCCGATAGGGGTGAGCGCGCCGGTGGTGGCATCGAGGCGATATTGCAGGACCTTGTCCGCACCAAGATTGCCCGCGTAGGCAAAACGGTTGCTCGGGTCGGTACGAATCGAATGCGCATGCGGGCCTGTCTTGTAGCTCAGGATGCTGGCAGAAGGCTGATAGGTCTTGTCGATGGGCTGAACGGTGATGGTGTCGCCACCGTAGGATGCAGCAAGCAGGGCGTGTCCTTTTCTGTCGGTAGACAGGTAAGCCATGCTTTCTGCCAGCGGCGCTTTGGACAGTGGAGTCAGATGTCCGCTCTTGGGATCGATGCTGTAACCCAGCACCTGGAACGGCTTGACTCGCAAGGCCGCAAACAACACTTTGCCGTCAGGGGTGATGGCCATGGGGTTGACCTGATCACCGGCATTGACCTGGTCAATCAGGCGCAGCGCGCCGTTGTTCTGGTCAAGGCTGTACTGGGAAATCAGCCCGTCTCCCGGGCTCGAGATATAGGCAAAGGTGTCGGCATTGGCTTGCAGGCTGAGACCGTAGACAACCGCAGCGGTCAAGAGGAGGGGCGTTCTCACAGATGATCCCTTATTTTTATGATTGTGGTCAGTCATCCTATGACTGTCCTTGGATGACATCAATCGCTATTTTCTCAGGCTGGAAAGTTACCTCTTGGTTGAAAAGCGGTTTTTTTACCTGAAATTGGCGTGATTCGATGACGTTCAAGGAGCACGACAATAACCCGCGACCTTAAAACATTTCTAAACACACGGATTCGAGAGGTGTTCTAAGACGCCGTATCTTTCTTGCTTGAAGGCAGGTATCGGTATCGCCCTAAAGTGCGCACCGTCGCGGTCGATAACTCAATTACGCATGGGCTCTATCTCCTTATAACAACACATGCAACGTTCAGCGCTAGCGTTTCTCCTTGCCAAAACTATAAATACCCGCAGGTGAAGTCATGAATATCAAGCAGAAGCTGACCTGGGCGTTCGCGGCTATCGCGTGCGTCCCGGTCATTTTGGTCGCCGTTTTGGTAGTGCTGAATCTGCGAGAGGGGGCCCAGGCCAATTTCCTCGACAGCAGCGGTCGCGAGATCCGCCAGATCGACAATGGCATGAAGCAGTTTTTTGACGGCATCAGCCAAAACGTCGACTACGTAGCCAAGGATCCACGCGTTATCGCGGCCAAAGATCTCAAGAACTACGCTGGCGCCGATGCAGCGCAAATCCCCCTCACTCAGACCAACAAAGAGCTGCTGGCGATATTCGACCAGTTTGCCAAAAGCCATCCGAGTACCGCTTACCTGTCCTTGGGTCTGAGCGACGGCGGCTACGCCAGTTGGCCAGACGACACCAAACTGAACAGCTACGACCCGCGCGTACGTCCCTGGTACAAAGCGGCCATCGCCGCGCCAGGTGCCACCGTGCGCACTGGTGCCTACTATTGGGCCCCGGACGATGTGACGCTGATCGGCACCGTGCACACAGTCGCCGACGCCGCCGGGAATATCCTGGGCGTGGTTGGCCTGGACGTGTCGCTCAAACAGCTCACCGAACTGGTGCGCAACATCAAGCTGGGCGACAGCGGCTACCTGATGCTGGTGGAAGCCAACGGCAACGTGTTGGTAGACCCCAGCGACGCCAAGCACAATTTCAAACCCTTGGCTGACCTGGGCCCCAACTACGCCGAACTGGCCAAGCGAGGCGACGGCGTGACCCAGATCGAGATCGATGGCGTACCCTACATGGCCAACGTGGTCAGTTCCAAGGACCTGGGCTGGCGCTTTATCGGTCTGATCAAGCGTGATGAAGTGATGGCTGACGCCACCCGCCTGACTTGGTTGATCGCGGCCATTGCAGCGGCATTGGCGTTGGTGTTTGCGATTGTAGGCGCCAGCTTTGCCAGCGTCATCGTGCGTCCGATTCGCGGCGTGGCCGACGGCCTGCAAGAAATCGCCGAAGGAGAAGGCGACCTGACGCGCCAACTCAAGGTGCAGGGCAAGGACGAAACCGCCGGTCTGGCGGGCTGGTTCAACCAGTTCCTGGGCATGATTGCACAATTGGTGCAGCGCATCGGCAATGCCTCATCTGACCTGCAGGCCGCCGCCGCCGACTCCAGCGAAGTGGCCAACAACATGAACCAGGCTGCAGGTCGCCAGCGTGAAGCCGTGGAACTGGTGAGCACGGCGTTCAACGAAATGGTCGCGACTGCCAACGAAGTTGCGCGTTCGTGCAGCGCCGCCGCGTCGAGTGCCGACGAAGGCTACCGCGATGTACATGACGGCCAGCAGCACATAGGCGAAGCCACCGGCAGCGTGCTCAAGCTCAGCGAAGACCTGCAAAAGTCCACCCAGACCATGCAGTTGCTGGAGCAGGACAGCCAGAACATCAACACCATTCTCGACACCATCCGCTCGATTGCCGAGCAGACCAACCTGCTGGCGCTCAACGCAGCGATTGAAGCGGCACGCGCCGGAGACCAGGGCCGAGGCTTCGCCGTGGTCGCCGACGAAGTCCGCGCCCTGGCGCGTCGGACAGCCGACTCCACCGGCGAGATCGACAGCTTGCTGGGCAATCTCGCCCGCCGCACCCAGGAAGTCACGCAGCAGATGCAAGGCAGCCTGCAGGTGTCCCACGCCAGTGTGGAACGCATCCAGCAGGCGCGTGACAGCTTCGACAAGATCCGTGGCTCGGTGGACTCGATCCGCGACCAGAACACCCAGATCGCCACAGCCGCCGAAGAGCAGCACCAGGTGGCCGAAGAGATCAATCGGCACATCGCGCAGATTCATGCCGATGCCCAACTGGTCGAAGGCTTTGCCCAATCCTCACAGACTGGCTCGGGTCGATTGACAGAAATTTCTGGTCAGCTCAAAGGCCTGGTGGGTCGCTTCAAATATTAGTATCCCTACCCGAGTGAAGCGGTGAACTTTCATCGTTTTCACTCGGCCAGTCTATCGAATGGTCGAAGCGATTCTCGGCAATACGTACTTGGTGTTCGTCTAAAGACTGTCAGGGTCGCCGAAAAACATCTGAATCCGCGACCGCAACCAACGCTCACCCGGATCGTTATCCTGCGACCCGCGCCAAGCCATGTGCAGTTCAAACGTTCGGGTCGGCAACGGCGGATCTTCTGCTCGAACACCACCGGCCGCCGTGAGTGCATCGGCGGTGTAGTCCGGCACGGTTGCGACGATGTCGGTGCCCGCCAGCAACGTGCTCAAGCCGTTGAACTGCGGCACGGCGAGTACGACATGGCGTTTGCGGCCGAGTTTTTCCAGTTCTTCGTCGATAAAGCCACTGAGGTCACCAGCGAACGACACCAGCGCATGCGGGCGTGCGCAGTAATCATCAAGGCTAAGTGGGCCGGGTACGGTGTCGGCACGTAACAACTTGGGCTGACTACGGCGCAAGACCTTGCGTTTGGCGTTAGCCGGCAAGTCTGTGGTGTAGCTGACACCGATGGAGATTTCGCCTGATGCCAGCAAACCCGGCATCAGGATGTAGTTGACCCGACGCACCACCAGTACGATCCCCGGCGACTCGGCGCGCAGGCGTTTTAGCAGCATGGGCAGCAGAGCGAATTCGACGTCATCGGACAAACCGATGCGAAACACCGAGGTGCTGGTCGCCGGGTCGAACTCCGCTGCGCGGCTGACCGCGGTCGAAATCGAGTCGAGCGCGGGCGAGAGCAGGGCGAAGATTTCCACCGCGCGGGCGGACGGCTCCATGCTCCGGCCGGTGCGCACGAACAGTGGGTCATCGAACAGGCTGCGCAGGCGCGAAAGCGCCGCGCTGATCGCCGGTTGCCCGAGAAACAGTTTTTCCGCCGCCCGGGTCACACTGCGTTCGTGCATCAATGTTTCGAATACGATCAACAGGTTCAGGTCGACACGACGCAGGTCATTACGATTCATCTGGAGTCCTGGCAGAGTCATCAAGCTTGACGAGAGCGGCCATATGAGAACAATGGCCGGCATGAATCTTACGGGGAAAGGCTGTTACTCTGCACCCGTAAATTCAGTTTTACTCAGACGGTGGCAGCCGTTTTTCATGGATTTCACCCATGCCACCCATGCTGCGGAATCAATGACAGGCATGTCGACTATTAATAGCCACTGATAGTCTTGGGTTAAAAGCCCAGATAGAGTTCAGGGCATTAGAGGTTACTTTGACGAGGTTTGCGATGTCCCGCACGATCCGTTTTCACAAGTTTGGTCCGGCCGAGGTGCTCAAATGCGAAGAGCATGCGGCCGCTCAGCCAGGTCCTGGCGAAGTGCAGGTGCGTGTCGAGGCAATCGGCATCAGTTGGTACGACACGCTCTGGCGTCAAAACCTGGCCTCGTCCCAGGCACGCCTGCCATCAGGCCTTGGCCATGAGATGGCCGGTGTGGTCACGGCGGTCGGTGCCGATATCGAAGACCTGTCCGTTGGTGACAAGGTCGCCAGTTTCCCGGCTGAAAGCCCGAATGACTACCCCGTCTACGGCGAGTCGATTGTGCTGCCGCGTACCGCGCTGACCCGTTATCCGGATGTGCTCAGCCCAATCGAAGCGAGCGTGCATTACACACCGCTGCTGATCGCTTATTTTGCTTACGCCGATCTGGCGCGGGTCAAACCGGGACAGTTTGCTCTGGTGACCGACGCCAGCCATTGCGCCGGCCCTTCGTTTGTCCAGTTGGGCAAGGCGATGGGCGTGCGGGTGATTGCCGCGACCAAGAAGGCGCAAGAGCGCGAATACCTGATGTCCCTTGGCGCGGAAAAGGTCATTGTCACCGAAGAGGAAGATCTGTTGATGCGAATCAACAAGATCACCGACAACCGTGGTGTCGACGTCGTCTTCGATGGCCTTGGCGGTCCGCAGATGTCGCTGCTTGGCGATGTCCTTGCACCGCGTGGCAGCCTTGTATTGTATGGTCTGCAAGGCGGTAACCAGACGCCATTTCCAGCGTGTGCGGCGTTCCAGAAAAATATTCAGTTCTTCGTGCATTGCATCGGCAACTTCACCGGCAAACCGGAACTGGGCATCACCCAGGATCACGTCGCCCTGCAACGAGCCTTGCGTGACATCAACCAGTTGACCGCTGACCGCGTGCTGGTGCCGCTCAAGACCCGTGTATTCCCGTTCAACGAGTTCGTCGAAGCGCATCGCTATATGGACGAATGCCCCTGCCGCGAACGGGTCGCTCTTCAAGTCGAACCGGCGTAAAGCCTGGCCCTGGAGTCCGTGGCCCCACGGACTCCTTTGCGTTTATCCCCCCTCTGCAGAACAACAGACTTCCTTGGCGCTGCCTGCGGACAGTTCAGCAACTGAACTGGTTTTTGCTCCCGATCTGTATCTTCTAATCGAACTATAAGCCCTGATAATTGAAGGATTACTTTCATCTCAAGGAATGAGCCATGGCTGTGCATTCAATTTGTCCTGCATTACATAAAACGGCTAGCGCTGTTGAACGCGCCGACTCCTGTTTAATTGTTGTAGGCCTATTCGGAAACTACTTCTCTATTTTTTGTACTCACTTGTCGTGGGACGTTGTGGGAAGTTTCCTAGGAATATTCAACATAGAAAAAAACCAAACAAATACAGGGGCTTGAAGCTGTCCTCCGGTGATTGGCGGGCTTTTAGCAGCTCAAGTGTTTCAAATAACTACGAATTTGTAAGTGTTAGCATTTGAGCGTCTATTACTTACTTGATGAATTGTCGTGCGGCTGATATTTCCGTCGTTATGGCATGAAACTTTTGATACCGGGTAAATACCGATGAGCACGATCCATGACCAGGCTATGAATTATGTCTACCAGCAGGTATTGCAGCGTTTGCTGAGCTTCTTTTCCCGTGCAGAGCGCACGGCGTTGCAGTTATTGATACAGCGACTGGCCGTGGCCGCTGGCGGCATGGAGAACATTGGCCATTTCAAGGTGCTGGTGAACCAGACCGGCTCGCGCGACAGTTGTTACACGCTTGCATTGCTGCGGGCTGCGCAGTTGAGTATCGCAGGGCGTGCACCCGCGACCTTCCAGTTGCGGGTGGCGACTTTGCGCTGGAATGGCAATAGCCAGACGGCATTGCAAAACATGCATCGCAGCTACAGCGCACTGTTTCTGTACGATGACCCACGAGTCGAGTTGTTGATGGTGGATCATCGTCAGGTCTTGCCGTTTGATCATCAGGCACCTATCTGTGACGAAGGGCGTGAGGCTAACCGTATCAACTTGCTGCTGCTCGGTCACCGCAGGACCTTCAGTGAAACGCTGGAGTTTTGGGATGACGCTTATCTGGCCACCGCCGAGTACTACGGTCAGGTCGCCCGCTGGAACAATGGTGTCGATGCGATGATCGGTAGCGAATCCCCGCGCCGTCAGAAGCAATTTCTCGATGGGTTGAACCGTGCGGTGCAGAAAGCGGCAATCGCCGGGTCGCTAGCCAGTTCCGCGGGCTTCGAAACGCTTTTTCCGCTGCTTGACGGACTCGGTGGCGACTACTATCGCGAGTTCTATACGGACGAGGAGCGGGTCGCGTGGCGTCCTGAAGGTCAATTTGAAACCTGTCGACGCACCAGTTTCATCGGCATCAATGACATGATCGTCGGCAAGCTTGAAGAGCGCTGGCCCTTGCTGAGTGACTTTCTTGGATTTCAGGCCGATGACCTGGCGCTGTATCAAGGTGATGATGAGTACGCCGATCCCCTGGTGGCAGCGCATTTGTGTGGCCTTCAGGCGCGACTCATCGAGGGGCGAACCTACGAGGCGGGTATCAGCGATTACCTGCAAAGCTGCCTGGCAACGATGCGCGCAAAACAGTTACCCGAACCGGTGTGCGAACAGCTGCTTTCCAGCTTTGGCAATCTGCAGGAGCCTGGCCAGTTGCGCTTGCAGGCGGAGTGCTGCCTGCAAACCCGTTTTGATCTGAGCGAAATCCAGCTGACGTGTCTTTTGTTCGCACCGTTCATTGATAGCGGTTGCGGGCTTGAACGGTTCCTGCGCAATTGCCATCCCGGGATGTTGGTTGCGCTGCCGGATCTGCACCGGGCGATGCAGGGCCTGCATGCACCCGAGCAGGTCCTGAAGTGGATGACCGATGTCAGCGGTTTGTCGGTCGGACTGATTGTTCGTCTTTACGCCATGAGTCCGATTCAGATGCCTTCCCCCGGCGAAGTCGCCGAGCAAAACGCGAGCCTGGACGGGGTAGATTCCGGGTCGGCAGTCGATCGGTCGGCGGAAGGCTGATCGTGATCCATTTGCCAAAAGGTGAATCAGAGCCCATGAAGGCGAGCTCGTGAAAGCAACGCGGGAAAACGACTTCGTTTATCAGGCGGTTTATCGTTATCTGACGCAACTGATCGATGACGCGGGGAGTGGTTCGGCAGCGCGCTTGCCCTCACTGCGCCAACTGGCTGATCGGCTGAATGTCTCTATCTCGACCGTCCAGTACGCCTATTCGCTACTGGAAAAGGAGGGGCGAGTCTATTCGATAGCCAAATCCGGTTATTACGCGCAAGCATTGCCCGCCATGGATTTGCCCGGTAGCGGCAGGGATATGCTGGAAACTGTTTACGTCAACACCAAGCGCCCGGGAATGCGCGTGTTGAGCGACGACGATCCGGCATCACTGCAATCGCTGGACAGCCCGTTGTTGATGCTCGAACGTGAACTGCTACGCCAGTATCCACGCCAGCCGCAATGGTTGGTGCAACCCAGCGGTGAACTGGAATTGCGCACGGTCCTGGCCGCACGATACACCTCGTCAACGGTTAACTGCTGGCATGCGGATGACGTCTATATCGGTGCCGATCTTCGTGGTGTGCTGGAGATACTCATTTCGGTACTTGAGTTGCGCGGGGCCACCGTGGTGGTCGAATCGCCCTGTGATTGGGTGATCTTGCGTCTCCTGGAGGCCGCCGACGTGCGCGTCATCGAGTTGCCACTGCTGGACGGGGGAGTGATTGATCCACAACGACTGGAGTCGTTGCTCAAGAAAGAGTCGGTGCGGCTGATCCTTTTGTCTTCGGTATTGAGCATGCCTCAGGGGAGCCTGCTGTCTCAGGCCAATCGGCAGACCGTTGCGCATCTGCTGGGGTGCCATGGCACCTGGGTTCTGGAAAACGACTGCTACAGCGAGTTTGACGAGCGGATAGACTCCCGGCGCCTGCGGGACTGGCTGGATCCCGATCGCTTGCTGGTGTTTTCCTCGTTCGAAAAATTCATCGGTGCAGAGGCACCGTTCGGTTTTGTCCTTTCGCATCATTGGCGCCGTGAATTGCAACGCCATTTCCTGCTGCGTGCGTTCCGATTGTCACCCATTCGCCAAAAGGCCATCGCCAGACTGTTGGGGGGTGGCCGGATGGATCAGCACCTGGCCGTATTGCGGCGGATGCTAAAGGAACGCCGTACGCAATTGATCCAGCTATTGCGCGAGCGCCTGGGCGACGCGCTGCAGATTGCAGAACCGCAGGGTGGGGCGACTGTGTGGGTCCGTTCGTTACGGCCGGTCGATATGGGTAACGTGTTTCAGCGTCTGCTCAAGCAACAGATCATTATTGCGCCGGGGGAGCTGTTCAGTCTGCAGGGGTTGCATGCGCACCATCTGCGTTTGAGCCCGCTGGGTCTTGGGGATCACGAACTGGTCAGCGTTGTCGGGCTATTGGGCGACGCATTGCGTCTGGCGCCCGACGATTAACGTTAAAAAACATCGCAAGTGTGCCGGATAGATCCCATCGCGCTGCGGTCAAACTGCCAGTAAACTGCGCTCTATTTCTGAACCACTCTATTCCAGAGGTTTTGCATGACTCTCAGTCCTTTTGCGGGCAAACCGGCACCGGCAGAATTGTTGGTCGATATCCCGCGACTGGTGACGGCTTATTACACCGGCCAGCCTGACGCTTCCATTTCAACGCAACGCGTGGCGTTCGGCACCTCTGGTCACCGGGGCAGTTCCTTCGATTTGAGTTTCAACGAATGGCATGTTCTGGCCATCAGTCAGGCGATCTGCCTTTACCGCGAGGCTCAAGGGATTACCGGTCCGCTGTTTGTCGGTATCGATACTCATGCACTGTCGACCCCGGCCGGGGCCAGCGCGCTGGAAGTACTGGCGGCCAATGGTGTGACAGTAATGATCGCCGAAGGTGATGAATACACGCCGACGCCTGCCATCTCCCACGCCATTCTCTGCTACAACCGTGGCCGCACCTCGGGCCTGGCCGACGGCATCGTCATTACGCCGTCGCACAACCCGCCACAAAGCGGTGGCTACAAATACAACCCAACCAACGGCGGCCCGGCCGACACCCACATCACCAAGTGGATCGAAGCCAAGGCTAACGAACTGCTGGTCAATAAACTGGCTGGCGTTAAACGGATCAGCTACGAGCAGGCGCTCAAGGCCAGCACCACTCACCGTCACGACTACGTAAACAGCTACGTGGCCGATCTGATCAACGTGATCGATTTCGATGCGATTCGTGATGCCAGGCTGCATCTGGGCGTCGATCCGTTGGGCGGAGCAGGGGTGCGCTACTGGTCGGCCATCGCCGAGCACTATCGTCTGGACCTGGAGGTGGTGAACAAGGAAGTCGATCCGACGTTCCGTTTCATGACCGTTGACTGGGACGGCCAGATTCGCATGGACCCATCGTCCAGCTACGCGATGCAGGGATTGATTGGCCTCAAAGATCGTTTCGACGTGGCGTTTGCCTGCGACCCTGATCACGATCGCCATGGCATCGTGACGCCATCTGGTGGTTTGCTCGCGCCGAACAATTATCTGGCGGTGTCCATCGATTACCTGTTCCAGAACCGTGCGCACTGGCGTGCCGATGCCGCCGTGGGTAAAACCGTGGTCAGCAGTGGTCTGATCGATCGCGTCGCCAAGCGCCTGGGTCGACGTCTGTACGAAGTGCCGGTCGGTTTCAAATGGTTCGCTGAGGGGCTGTTCGATGGTTCGTTGGGTTTTGGTGGCGAGGAGAGCGCCGGCGCATCGTTCCTGCGCAAGGATGGTGGCGTTTGGAGCACCGACAAGGACGGCCTGATCCCGGCATTGCTTGCCGCGGAAATGACTGCTCGCAACGGTCGCGATCCAGGTCAGGCTTACAACGCGCTAACCGCCGAACTGGGTGAACCGTTCTCTGTGCGCGTTGACGCCAAGGCCAATCCCGAACAGAAAGCCCTGCTGAGCAAGCTGTCGCCTGCGCAGGTCACTTCGACCGAGTTGGCCGGCGAGAAGATCCAGAGCATCCTCAGTCACGCGCCGGGCAACGATCAGGCCATTGGCGGTCTGAAAGTCATGACCGAAAACGGCTGGTTCGCAGCACGTCCGTCGGGCACTGAAGATATCTACAAAATCTACGCCGAAAGCTTCATTGGCGATGATCACTTAAAGCAGTTGGTGGCCGAAGCGCAGACCTTGGTCGATGGTGCCATTTCCAGCCAGTAGGGCTCGATAAACGCGAAGCCTAAAAAAGGGGCAGCCGTCATGGCTGCCCCTTTTTTGTTTGTTGAATCAAGCAATCAAGCCAAATCCACCAATACGATTTCACTGTCTTCGATCGCCGTAACCGTCAGCACCTGCTCCTGTGCAATCGCTACACCGTCTTGAGCTTGTGCACGCAAGCCGTTGACTTCAATCACGCCGGTGGCCGGAACCAGATAAGCCCGGCGCCCTTCATCAAGGTGATACTCGGCGGTTTCACCGGCCTTGATATTGGCGGCGACCAAGCGAGCATCGGCGCGAATTCGCAGGCTCTGGTCGTCACCGTCCTTGCCGCTTGCCAAGGTCACGAAGCCTTCGCGATGCCCTTTCGGGAACGGTTTCGCACCCCACGACGGCGCAGCGCCGGTTTCGGTCGGCAGAATCCAGATCTGGAAGATTTTGGTGTCCTTGGCTTCCAGGTTGTACTCACTGTGCGCGATGCCGGTGCCGGCGCTCATCACTTGCACATCGCCCGCTTCGGTGCGGCCCTTGTTGCCCAGATTGTCCTGGTGGGTAATCGCACCTTCACGCACATAGGTGATGATTTCCATGTCGCGGTGGGGGTGTTGCGGGAACCCGGTGCCGGCGGCAATCACGTCGTCGTTCCAGACCCGCAAATTGCCCCAGTTCATGCGCTGTGGATCGTAGTATTCGGCGAACGAAAAATGGTGATGGGCATCCAGCCAGCCATGATGGGCGCCGCCCAGCGAGCTGAAAGGTCTGAGTTCAAGCATGATCGTCTCCTCAAAAAAGGTTCGTCACGGGGCGCTGTGTCCGCACCCGGCACAAGACCGGTGGTTTATGACGGCGATCATCTATCAGGAAGGTATCGATAAAAAGCGTAAAAAATGCGGCATCAGCATCGAATAACTTGATGAAAGACCACGTCGAAACTGTCTCCCGCCACTTTCAATTCATCACCTAAACCAATGAGCTGTAAGCATTTCGCTAGAACTCAACAGCAAATACAGACACCATAGCCGCCAACCGCCTTACCCACTGGAGCCCTTCGCGTGGCGCAACACACCCCCGATCTTCCTCCCGAACTTCGTCCATTGGCCGAGATGCCCTGGTTCAAGCGTCTTGCTGCGCGTTTCTTCGGCCATGGCTTGACCCGTCTGCGCGCCCAGCATCGGGCATCGTGGTTGCACGGCCAGGCTGACGGTTTTCGCAGTGGTCACACCGCAGGCGTCGAGTACGGCTATAAAGAGGGCAAGCTCGATGGGCTGGAGGAAGGTCGGCAGGTCTTGCTGATTCGCGACAGTCGCAGCACCGAGCATTGCCCGCCGGGTGTCGATAATCACTTGTTCGATGACTGGCGCCTGCCGTTGACGGCCGAGCTGAAGAAACGCATGAAGGCTGATGTCGCGCGTCTGCTGCCAGCACATGCCCAGCCGAGTGCTGCGCAGTGGAAGATGATTTTCAGCGATACGCCTTCGACTTCCGTGGTTGCCGGTGCCGGCGCGGGCAAGTCGACCACGCTGGTGTTGCGTATTGTGTTGCTGACGCATTACCTGGGTTTTGAGCTCGATTCGATGACCGTGGTGACGTTCACCCGCGAGTCGCGCAAAGACTTCATCAATAAACTGATCGAGTTGTTTGCGCTCTGGGGTCAGGCTTTGGGCCTGAAGCAGGCACGAGAGTTGGTGCGAACCTTTCACTCGCGAATCCTGCCGATGGTGCGCAGCCTGCCGGGTTTCGAGCGTTTGCAGGCATTTGAGAACCTTAGTCATCGGGCTCCGGGCGCTGACGAGGAGGTCGACAGCAATCCGTTCGACCTGCGCATCAACGACGCCCAGCGCCAACAACTCAATGCCTGCTACCACCGCTTGGTCACTCAGGACGAGCGATTCCGTCAGCTAATCCAGCCGATGGCCAAGGCAGGCATGCAGCTCAAGGAGCTGGAGCGCGATCACCCGGATGTACAAAAACGCATGGCCGTCACCGAACTGGCGGCCAAGCGGGATGAAGAACTCTGTGATGCCATTGAAGATTTGTGGTTTCGCGCTGGCGCCTGGCCTATCCAAGGGGTCGAACCGAATCGCCAGACCTTCGAAATCAACGGTTCGACATTCCATTGCCATGGCTATATCCCCAACCTTGATGCCTGGGTGGTTCTGGGTTTTGACCCACGGGAAGATGCGCAGCTCAGCCGGCCAAACGCTAAGCTTTCCATACGCGCAGAGTGGGCGGTAAAACGCACCCTGTTTCAAGCATTCTGTCGTAAGCCATTGATATGGCTAGATACTTACGAGTCATCAAGGCGTGTTCTCGCCACTTTGGCTGGTGATGCCAGCGCCGGCCCGGGCTTCGATTACAAGGTCAAAGGCGAACTGGCCTCGGCGCCACTGCTCGACTGCTTCGTGTCGGCAGCAGGCTTCATCGAGAACCTGGGTCTGGATGTGCCAGACGCTGTCGCTCGCATGAGTTTTGCCAAGGATGATCCGGACCGGTTTTTCTTCGAGGCGCTAAGCCTGTTCTGGCGGGCATTCGAAGACCATCTGCTCGATCAAAAGCCACCGATCATGACCTACAACCGTATGTTTGCGCTGTTCAGCGAGCACTCGCCGGAAAACCTCAAACTACTCAGCGATGAGTTACTGCGGCCGATGTCGCACCTGATGATCGATGAATTTCAGGACGTTTCGCCGCAGATCGTTTCGTGGATTCGCGCCAGCCTCGGCGAAATCCGCAGTCGGGGGCCGGCCATGCATGTCGGACGCGGTGCGCAGCGGTCGTCGCTGCTGTGTGTGGGCGATGATTGGCAGTCGATCTACGGCTGGCGCGGCAGTTCGCCGAGTTATTTCATGGCGTTCAACCAGGAGTTCCCGTCGCCGAGCACCACCCGGGTCATGCTCAGTGACAACTATCGCAGTCATCAACACATTATCGATGCGGCTGAACACATCGTTCGTGCCGCCCCGGCCATTCCCGGCAAGAAGGCCAAGGCCAGCGGTGAGCCCAAGGCACTGCAGCCGGTCAACGTGCTGGAACGCGACGATCAGGCCTTGGGGCAGCGCCTCGCCGAACACTATCGTCAGGGGCATTCGATCTTGATGCTTTATCGAAAAAGTAGCGATAAGTCATTGATTGACGAGCATATTCGCTCAGTAGTTAATGTTGATTCGAGCTTGCCGTACGAAGCGCGGCGCTTGAAACAACTGACGTATCACAGCGCCAAAGGCTTGCAGGCCGATGCGGTGTTTTTGCTCGGTGACTGTCAGCACTTGACCAGTTCGCCCTACAAGAATCAGGTCTACCGCATGGCAGGATTGGGCAAAAGCGGCGACAACGAGCCTTACGACAGCGCGCAGAAAGATGAAATCCTGCGCCTGGCGTACGTCGGTATCACCCGAGCGGTGAGTCATTGCTACTGGTATGTCGAACCGCAGGAAGCGCAAGCAGTGAACATGCCCCGGGCGTCCGACCGGATCGCCAAGGGCAAGCCGTTCTTCGTTGATCACCGTGCTGCAAGGCAAAGCGCCTGAAAGCATCATCCACAAAAAAACCCGTAAAAATACGGGATTTTTTTGTTTTAAATCATAACCTTACGCGTAATTCCTAAAAGACTCTGGAGGAATGAAAGCTTCCAGCTCATCCTCCACAGCCTCGATAATTCGCTCGACATCCGCCGCATTCATCACCGTGGCACAAGGAATGCCGGCGATGGCGATCATGGTTTCGCCGCTGGCACGATCAAACAGACGGGCGATCATGCTGCCCGGCGCATCCATCGTTGCCTCGAAACCCATGGGATGAAAATGCCAGCGCATCAGCTGGCATGCATTGGGGAACGTGACTTTGCTTGAACTTGTATTCATGTGTTGCCCGCCTTCTTCATCGAGCGCTTCCTTTTGCTCATGTGAGGTGGGAAGAGCCTTCATTGGCTCAACCGGTGATTGACATTAAAAGTAGCATCCTGATGTGAAACTACTGTGAGATTTTTCAGTTCATTTTGCGATTGCTTCGCATTTTTTGATGTAAGTCACGGCCTACGCAGTCGTCGACAAAATGCCACTATGGATTAATCATTGATGCGCGTGGCGATCTTGGGCAAGCTCGAATCTTTTTCGCCGAGCCTAATATGCACGCCGACGATGACGGCCCCGAACAGACCCAGGCCACAGCCGCGACGGTCATGCGTTACCACTTGAGCTGGAGACACCGCGATCTGGACAGTGTCATGGCGCTGTACCACCCAGAGATCCAATACAACGATTTCTTCCAGAACCGTGCGCTCAGCCTCGATGACTTGCGTGAGTACGTGCGCGTGAGCATGCCGCGAGAATCCGACGAAACCCTTGAGCATTGCGACCGCATCCGCGTCGATGGCAACACGGCGTTCATTCAATACGAAGTGACCCTGCGCGGCGGTGACGGCCTGGTGTCGTTCCGCTCCAGCGAAGCCATCACGGTCAAGGACGGGCTGATCTGGCGCGTCAACGAATACGCTTCACTTGTGCGTGCGCAGGCCAGCAACAAGGCTGCGCCGAATCAGCGGCCAGCGGTCAGTCGGCTGGGCCTTTCGCCGCGACAGCTGAGTTTTATGGCCGAAGACCTGCAGCAATACTTCGAGCGTCAGCAGCCATACCTTGATCCACAACTCGACTTGCAGCGTGTGGCGAAGGAGTGTGGGTACAGCCGCAATCAGATTTCCTATTTGCTCAATCAAGTCCTTGGTCAAAGCTTCTATCGATACGTCAACCAGGCGCGGCTGCAGCATTTGCTCAGATCTCTGGACGATGCGGCCCCACCTCTGCGCATTGACGAAATGGCGTTCGCTGCCGGATTCAATTCAATATCGGCGTTTTATAGCTGTTTCCGCCAGCACACCGGTCAGTCACCCAAGGCTTACGCCAAACAAATTTCTTTGCGGGCACGCGCGCAAGACTTCGGCTGAGCAAGCGCACTAGGATCGACGCCATCGAAGGTTTTCAGTGGCGGAGTCTTGCATGCCGGCGTGGCGCACTATCAGTTTGTGGATGGATCAACTCGATGAGCCGCTGACCGCGCGGCCGGAGCTGACACAGGACCTTGATGTCGACGTGGCGATCATCGGCGCCGGTTACACGGGGCTGTGGACGGCGTACTACCTGAAGAAACACGCACCCGACCTCGACATTGCAATCGTCGAGGCGCAAACCGCCGGTTTTGGAGCGTCTGGCCGTAATGGTGGCTGGCTGATGGGTAATTTGCTGGGTGAGGAGCGCTTGCTCGCCGGGCTGTCACCGCAGCAGCGTCGCGCTTCGTATGATCTGCTGCACGCCATCCCCGACGAGGTCGAAGTTGTCATCGAACGTGAGGGCATTGACTGCGATTATCGTAAGGGCGGTGTGTTGTATTGCGCTGCACGTTATCCAGAGCAGGAAGCGTCTCTGCGTGAATACCTGGCCAAGCTGCACGCACAAGGCCTGACCGACGACGATTACCGCTGGCTCAGCCCCGAGCAACTGGCGCAACAGATCCGTGTCGCCAAGCCTTATGGCGGCATTTACGCCCCCCACGTAGCGACCCTGCACCCGGCGAAACTGGTTCGGGGGCTGGCGCGTACCGTGGAAAACATGGGTGTGAAGATCTTCGAAAACAGCCCGGTCACACATTGGCAGTCGGGCAGCTTGCGCACCGCCAAGGCGAGCGTACGCAGTCGCTGGATCGTGCCGGCGGTTGAAGGTTATTCGGTGACATTGCCGCCCTTGGGTCGCTATCAGTTGCCGGTGCAAAGCCTGATTGTCGCCACCGAGCCGCTGTCCGCTGCCACTTGGGACGAAATCGGCCTCAATCGCGGCCAGGCCTTCAGCGAGTTCAGCCGCCAAGTCACCTACGGCCAGCGCAGCGCCGATAACCGCTTGGTTTTCGGCGCCCGCGGCGGCTATCAGTTTGCCGGCAAGCTGCGCCACAACTTTGACCTGACCCGCGATGAAGTTGAACTGCGCCGTTATCTGTTCGGCGAACTGTTCCCACAACTGAAAAACGTGCAGATCACCCACGCGTGGGGCGGCAATCTCGGCATGTCCCGGCAATTCAAACCGCACATGCTCTGCGATCGGGCCAACGGTATCGCGCTGTCCGGCGGCTATGGCGGGGAGGGCGTCGGTGCCAGCCACCTCGGTGGTCGCACCCTGGCGGATCTGATTCTGGAGCGTGACAGCGAACTGGTTAACCAGCCGTGGGTGTTGCCCGATGGCGGGATTCACGCGCTGCGCGCCTGGGAGCCAGAGCCGTGCCGCTGGCTGGGCTACAACGCGATCATCAAGAGTTTCGTCCACGAAGACCAAACCCTGGTCAACCCGGCGACGGCGCCCTGGCGGCGCAAACTTGCCAGCCAAGTGGCGGGCTTCATGGAAGGTTTCATGCACTAAACGTTGTTTATTCACAAGACAGGTAACGCCATGAGCATCACCCAGTTCAAAAACACCGCCTCGCTGAAACTTGAAGAATCCAGCCCGGTGGCCGTGCCCCTCGGCGAGCCGATCGCCATCGCTTCGACCACCAGCATCGAGCGCGACGATGGCGTTGAAACCGGCGTCTGGGAATGTACACCCGGCCGTTGGCGCCGGCAGATCACCGCTCAGGAGTTCTGCCATTTCATCTCCGGCCGCTGCACGTTCACCCCGGACGACGGTGGCGAAACCCTGCACATACAAGGTGGCGACGCACTGATGTTGCCGGCCAACACGCTCGGTATCTGGGATATCCAGGAAACCGTGCGCAAGAGCTACGTGCTGATTTTCTGATTGTTTGATCCTTTGATTGCCTGCCAACAACAATAGCCTCTACAGGAATCGACTCATGATCCAGAAAACCCTCGCCTTGGCGCCGCTGTTGCTGGCTGCCTCCATCAGTCATGCCGCCGAAACGGTCAAGGTTTACAACTGGTCCGATTACATCGCGCCGGCCACCACCAGGAATTTCGAGAAAGAGACAGGCGTTGGCGTCACCTATGACGTCTACGACAGCAACGAAACCCTCGACGGCAAGTTGATGACCGGACAATCGGGGTACGACGTGGTGTTTCCTTCCAACCACTTCATGGCCCGGCAAATTCAGGGCGGCGCGCTAAAGAAGCTCGACAAGAGCCAGTTGCCCAACTGGAAGAACCTCAACCCGGTGCTGCTCAAAGCCTTGCAGACCAACGACCCGGGTAACGAGCACGGCTTCCCGTATCCGTGGGGCAGCACCGGCATCGGCTATAACGTTGCCAAGGTCAAAGCGGTGTTGGGCGACAATGCGCCCGTGGATTCCTGGGACCTGATCTTCAAACCGCAGTACATGGAAAAGCTGCAAAAGTGCGGCGTGGCGATACTCGACAACGGCCCGGAGCTGCTGCCGGCGGCGCTCAATTACCTGGGCCTGCCCCCCCACAGCAAGAACCCCGAGGATTACAAGAAGGCCGAAGCTTTGTTAATGAAGGTTCGGCCCTACATCAGCTACTTTCATTCCTCCAAGTACACCAGCGATTTGGCTAACGGCAACATTTGCGTAGCGGTTGGCTTCTCCGGCGACATTCTGCAAGCACAAAACCGTGCCAAGGAAGCGAAGAACGGCATCGATATCGGTTATGCGATTCCCAGGGAAGGCGCCGCCATCTGGTTCGACATGGTCGCCATGCCGGTCGATGCGCCCGACGAGAAGGCCGGTTACGCGTTCATGAATTACCTGCTGCGTCCGGACGTGATGGCCGGCATCAGTAATTACGTGCACTACGCCAACGGCAACGAGCAGGCCGACAGCCTGATCGATCCGGCGATCAAGAACGACACCAAGGTCTATCCGAGTCCGCAGATGATGGGGAAATTGTTTGCGCTTGAGGCTATGCCGCTGAACATCGACCGGATTCGTACGCGGGTGTGGAACAAGATCCGTACCGGTAGCTGATCCCGCAACAACCGTGGGGGCGGATTTGCTCGTGAAGGCGTCGTGTCAGGCAATGCGCTGGCTAACTGCCCATCGCTTTGGCGAGCAAACCCACTGCCACCTTTGTTTTCATTGTCTGTTTATTGATTGATAGCCATACACTGGCATCGCACTAATAAAGTGCATGAAAATGCGACGTGCCTAACAAAACGCAACTTACCTTTATTTAATATTTAAATAGAAAATCGTCAGGCAATTAGGCTAAACCCAGCCGTTTAGAACATTCTTTTATCGCCGTGCGCATTGTTTACGGGAGTTTTCCGGAACAGTTCAGTTTGATCTCAAAAAAAGGCTTTACGTTAGATTTCAAATTGTGTCAGGTTTCTTACGCCTTCATTGGGCGAGTGATAGGACGATCTCGCCAGAGATTGTCGCTATCGGACAAAAACTGTTCCATTGCTAAACAAGGAAGTGTGTTTATGTCGAAAGTTAAAGCTAATGCTATTGATACCGCCGAACAGGCTTTCCAGTTGTTCGCAGCGCCACAACCGCTGGCCGCAGCCAGTTCGGCGTATAACCAGATCAATAGCTTCAGCCATCAATATGATCGTGGCGGCAACCTCACGGTCAATGGCAAACCCTCCTTCTCCGTCGATCAGGCCGCCACTCAGTTGCTGCGCGACGGCGCTGCCTACCAGGACAAGGATGGCAGCGGCAAGATCGAACTCACCTACACGTTCCTGACATCGGCATCGTCCAGCACGATGTACAAGCACGGGATCAGCGGGTTCAGCAAGTTCAGTGCTCAACAGCAAACCCAGGCCAAGCTCGCCATGCAATCCTGGGCCGATGTGGCCAATGTCACCTTCACCGAGAAAGCCTCGGGCGGCGATGGCCACATGACCTTCGGTAACTACAGCGGGGGCCAGGATGGCGCTGCGGCGTTCGCTTATCTGCCAGGCACCGGCGCCGGTTATGACGGCACGTCGTGGTACCTGATCAACAGTGGCTACACGCAAAACAAGACGCCGGATCTGAACAACTACGGGCGCCAGACCCTGACGCACGAAATCGGCCATACCCTGGGCCTGGCTCACCCTGGCGACTACAACGCCGGCAATGGCAACCCGACCTACAATGACGCGACCTACGGGCAAGACACCCGCGGCTACAGCGTCATGAGTTACTGGAGCGAGAGCAATACCAGCCAGAACTTCAGCAAGGGCGGGGTGGAAGCCTATTCCTCCGGGCCGTTGATGGACGATATCGCTGCGATCCAGAAGCTCTATGGCGCCAACATGAATACCCGTACCGGTGACACCACCTACGGCTTCAACTCCAACTCCGGTCGCGATTTCCTCAGCGCTTCGTCGTCGAGCGACAAGCTGGTGTTCTCGGTATGGGATGCGGGCGGCAAGGACACCTTCGACTTCTCGGGTTTCACCCAGAACCAGAAGATCAACCTCAATGAGGCTTCGTTCTCCGACGTTGGCGGCCTGGTGGGCAACGTGTCCATCGCCAAAGGTGTCACCATCGAGAACGCCATCGGCGGTTCGGGCAATGACCTGCTGATCGGTAACAGTGCGGCCAACGAGCTCAAGGGCGGTGCCGGCAACGACATCCTCTACGGGGCCGGTGGCGCCGACAAGCTGTGGGGCGGTGCAGGTTCGGACACCTTTGTGTTTGCGGCCAGCTCCGATTCCAGGCCGGGTGCGATTGATCAGATCCTCGATTTCGTCAGTGGTCTGGACAAAATCGACCTGACCGGCATCACCGGTGGCTCGGGCCTGCACTTCGTCAACTACTTCACCGGTTCGGCGGGTGATGCAGTGCTGACGTCGTCGGGTGGCAACAGCCTGTTGTCGGTGGACTTCTCCGGGCACGGCGTGGCGGACTTCCAGGTCAGCACCGTTGGCCAGGCAGCGATCAGCGACATCGTGGCGTGATGTGAACCAAGAGGGCGGCGCTTGAGGCGCCGCTTTCTTCGCTTGCATCGTCTAGGCTGGTACGCAAGGCTACACGCCGGAGTGAAGTTTCCTATGAGTCGAAAGGTTTTTACCTACATAACGGTGGCGTGGCTGGTGGCGACGCTGATGATGATTTCAGGAGAAACAAGCATGGCAAGCAGCCTCAGACTCGAAGATCCCTCGCAATTGGCCGGCCAATGGCAGGCGACCCTGACCGCTCGCAATGACGCCCCGGACGCGCAAAAACTTCAGGACAAACCATCGAATACTTGTGTCATCGACCTGCAATCGAATCAGACCGTTGGCAACGGTGCCGACTGTTTGGCTGCCTGGATAGAAGACACGCCCATGGGCTGGTTCCCCGAGCCGGACGGTATCTCGATTACCGGCAAGGAAGGCTCAAGAATCGTGTTTTTCAGCCGACAACGTGAAGGGCTCTATTCAAGTCATTTGAAGTCGGGTCTGATCATCACTTTTGAACGTGTAGCGCAATAAGCGTCGAGACGGCCAGTTGGATATAAGGTGATGCTTAATCGTTATAGGTCGGTCGACGTGAAAGCCGAAGTTGTTATTGAATTGTAATGGGCACTTGCAAGTTGTCTTGCGCCGGCGAACAGAAGACTAATTCAAACCTCGCCAAAGTTCGGCGAGATCAAACATTTCAGGAATAATCAATGAAGATGGCGAAGGCCCCAGCCACCGCGCCCTTATTCAAGGCCTTGGGCGACTACAAAAGTATTCTGATCAGTGTCGGTTGCTTTACCGCGCTGATTAACGTGCTGATGCTGGTGCCCTCTATCTATATGCTCCAGGTCTATGACCGGGTGCTGTCGTCGCAGAACGAAACCACCCTGGCGATGCTGTCGCTGATGGTTGTTGGTTTCTTCGCCTTTATCGGCCTGCTGGAAGTGGTGCGCAGCTTTATCGTGATCCGCATTGGCAGCCAACTGGAGCGCCGATTCAATTTGCGGGTTTATCAGGCGGCGTTCGAACGCAACCTGTTCAAGGGCGAGGGCAACGCAGGCCAATCGCTGGGCGACTTGACCCACATTCGCCAATTCGTTACCGGGCCTGCGCTGTTCGCGTTTTTCGACGCGCCGTGGTTCCCGGTGTATCTGTTCGTGATTTACCTGTTCAACGTCTGGCTCGGTGTGCTCGCCACAGCGGGTGCGTTGTTGCTGATCGCTTTGGCGTGCCTCAACGAATACATGACCAAAAAGCCGTTGGGCGACGCCGCCGGTTTTTCGCAAAAATCCAGCCAGCTAGCCACCAGCCACCTGCACAACGCCGAAACCATTCAGGCGATGGGCATGCTCGGTTCACTGCGCAAGCGCTGGTTCCAGGTGCATTCGCGCTTCCTCGGCTTGCAGAATCAGGCCAGCGACACCGGCGCGGTGATCAGCTCGCTGAGTAAAACCCTGCGCCTGTGCCTGCAATCGTTGGTGCTGGGCCTTGGTGCATTGCTGGTAATCAAGGGCGACATGACCGCCGGGATGATGATTGCCGGCTCGATTCTGATGGGCCGCGTGCTGAGCCCGATCGACCAGTTGATCGCCGTGTGGAAACAATGGAGCGGGGCGAAGCTGGCTTACCGTCGCCTCGATGCATTGCTGCAAGCCTTCCCGCCGAGCGATGACGCGATGGCCCTGCCGGCACCGAAAGGCCAGATTACCTTCGAGCAAGTCAGCGCCGGCCCGCCGGGGCAACGCACTGCGACCTTGCACATGGTCAATTTCAATCTGGAGGCCGGCGAAGTGCTCGGCGTGCTGGGGGCTTCCGGCTCCGGCAAGTCGACGCTGGCCCGTCTGCTGGTCGGTGTCTGGCCGACTCTGGGGGGCACCGTGCGCCTGGATGGCGCGGATATTCATCGCTGGAATCGCGACCAACTCGGCCCGTACATCGGCTATCTGCCTCAAGACATCGAGCTGTTCAGCGGCAGCATCGCCGAGAATATTGCGCGTTTCAGTGACGCTGATCCGCAGAAAGTCGTGGCCGCCGCGCAACAGGCCGGCGTCCACGAAATGATCCTGCGTCTGCCACAAGGCTACGACACGCAACTGGGTGAGGACGGCAGCGGCTTGTCCGGCGGTCAGAAGCAGCGAGTGGCATTGGCGCGCGCCCTGTATGGCACGCCAAGCCTGGTGGTGCTGGATGAACCCAACTCCAACCTCGACACCGTCGGCGAAGCGGCATTGGCCAGTGCCATTGCACAACTCAAGGCGCAAGGCACGACGGTGGTGCTGGTGACGCATCGTTCTTCAGTGCTGGCCCAGGCTGACAAGTTGCTGGTGCTCAACGAAGGCCGCCTGCAAGCCTTCGGCCCTAGCCAGGACGTGCTCAAGGCGCTGTCTGGTGCGGCCAATGAACAACAACGCGAGAAACCTGCGCAAGCACCGGGCGGGCTCAGTATGAGTCGGCAGTACCAGCCTTCGACAAGGAATTCGGGTGTATGAGCAGTGCCAGCATGAACACAGAAAACGAAGCGAACATGGAACACGCCTACATCACCGAGCGCCCGGAGCGCGATGCGAAATTCTTCGCGCGCATGGGCTGGATTCTGGCGATTGTCGGTGCCGGCAGTTTCTTCACATGGGCCGCGTTGGCGCCGCTCGATCAAGGCATTCCGGTGCAGGGCACTGTGGTGGTCTCAGGCAAACGCAAAGCGGTGCAGTCGATGAGCAGCGGTGTGGTCAGCCGCATTCTGGTGCGCGAAGGCGAGATCGTGAAGCAAGGCCAGCCGCTGTTTCGTCTCGATCAGACGCAAGTGGCGGCTGACGTGCAATCGCTGCAAGCCCAGTACCGCATGGCGTGGGCGAGCCTGGCGCGCTGGCAGGCCGAGCGCGACAACCTCAAGCAAGTGATCTTCCCGGCCGAACTGAGCAACGACCCGGACCCGCGCCTGGCGTTGGTGCTGGAGGGGCAGCGCCAACTGTTCAGCAGCCGTCGCGAAGCGTTTTCCCGCGAGCAAGCCGGATTGCGCGCCAGCATTGAAGGGGCGACCTCGCAACTGGCCGGCATGCGCCGTGCACGCACCGATCTGAATGCACAGGCCAATTCCCTGCAACAACAACTCAGTAACCTGCAGCCACTCGCGGACAACGGTTACATCCCGCGCAACCGCTTGATGGAGTACCAGCGCCAACTGTCGCAAGTGCAGCAGCAACTGGCGGAAAACGCCGGCGAAAGCGGTCGTGTGGAGCAGGGCATACTCGAATCGCGCCTCAAGCTGCAACAGCACAGCGAGGAGTATCAGAAGGAAGTCCGCACGCAACTGGCCGACGCGCAACTCAAAAGCGTGACCCTGTCCGAGCAACTGATCTCCGCCGGTTTCGACTTGCAACACAGCGAAATTCTTGCAACCGCCGATGGCGTGGCGGTCAATCTTGGCGTGCACACCGAAGGCGCTGTGGTACGTCAGGGTGAAACGCTGCTGGAGATCGTCCCGCAAGGCACGACGCTGGAGGTGGAAGGGCATTTGCCGATCAACCTGATCGACAAGGTCGGCCCTCATTTGCCGGTGGACATCCTGTTTACCGCGTTCAACCAGAGTAAAACCCCGCGGGTGCCGGGTGAGGTCAGCCTGATTTCCGCCGACCAGATGGTCGATGAGAAAACCGGTGTGCCGTATTACGTGCTGCGCAGCAGTGTCAGCGATCAGGCCATGGAAAAACTCAACGGTCTGGTGATCAAGCCTGGCATGCCGGCAGAAATGTTCGTGCGCACGGGCGAGCGCTCACTTCTCAACTATCTGTTCAAACCGCTGCTCGACCGGGCCGGCTCCGCGTTGACCGAGGAATAAGGATGTTCGGCTGTATGAATAAGCTTTCCATACTGACGGCCGCGTTCGCGCTGCTGGCGGGCAACAGTGCACTGGCGGCCATGGGGCCGTTCGAGATTTACGAGCAGGCGCTGCGCAATGATCCAGTGTTCCTGGGGGCGATCAAGGAGCGCGACGCGGGCCTTGAGAACCGCGCCATTGGTCGCGCCGGGCTGTTGCCCAAAATCGGTTACAACTACAACAAGGGCCACAATACCTCGAAGGTCACGCAAATTAATGAGCGCGGCAACTACACCGAGAACCGCAACTACAACAGTTACGGCTCGAGCCTGACGCTGCAACAGCCGTTGCTGGATTACGAAGCGTATGCGGCCTATCGCAAAGGTGTTGCGCAGTCGCTGTTTGCCGACGCGAATTTTCGCGGCAGGAGCCAGGAACTGCTGGTGCGGGTGTTGGATAACTACACCAAAGCCTTGTTTGCTCAGGATCAGATCGACATTGCCCAGGCCAAGAAGAAGGCCTATGAGCAGCAATTCCAGCAAAACGAGCACATGTTCAAGCAGGGCGAGGGCACGCGCACCGACATTCTGGAAGCCGAGTCGCGCTATGAACTGGCGACCGCCGAGGAAATCGAGGCGCACAACGAGCAGGACGCCGCGTTGCGTGAGTTGGGGGCGCTGGTCGGTGTGCCAGCCGTGGACATCAGCGATCTGGCGCCACTGGATCAGAGTTTCCAGACCTTTGCGCTGCAACCTGCCAATTACGACACGTGGCACGAACTGGCAATCAGCAACAATCCGAACCTGGCCTCGCAACGTCAGGCAGTCGAAGTGGCGCGCTATGAAGTGGAACGTAATCGCGCCGGGCATCTGCCCAAGGTTAGCGCGTACGCGACGGTGCGCCAGAACGAATCGGAAAGCGGCAACACGTACAACCAGCGCTATGACACCAACACCATTGGTTTTGAAGTGAGCGTGCCTTTGTACGCGGGTGGTGGCGTGTCGGCCTCGACACGTCAGGCCAGCCGTACCATGGAGCAGGCCGAATACGAACTCGATGGCAAGACTCGCGAAACGCTGATCGAACTGCGTCGCCAATTCAACGCCTGCCTGTCAGGGGTGAATAAATTGCGTGCTTATCAAAAGGCGCTGACCTCGGCCGAAGCGCTGGTGTTGTCGACCAAGCAGAGCATTCTCGGCGGTGAACGGACCAATCTGGATGCGTTGAACGCTGAGCAACAACTGTTTACCACCCGCCGCGATCTGGCGCAGGCGCGGTACGACTATTTGATGGCCTGGACCAAATTGCACTACTACGCCGGCACCTTGAGCGAGCAGGATCTGGCTCGGGTGGATGAGGCGTTTGTTGTTGCTCATCAGCCCTGACCGTCAGGGAAAGCGCTGAGTGAGGGCCTCAAGCAACACCGCAGAAGAATCTGCATAAAACAATAAAAGTGAGTCGTGAACATGGACGTACACATCAAGCCGGCAGCGGTCGGCACGCTGTTGCTCGCTGTTTCTGTTACTCAGGCCCAGGCGCAATACCTGGAACCTGGTAGGCCCGGCGATCCCGCCAGTTGGCGTAGTGCCGAATTCCAGCGTGACTGGGGCCTTGAGCGCATGCAGGCCGATCAAGCCTACGCCACCGGCATTACCGGCATTACCGGCAAGGGCGTCAAGATTGGCGCGCTCGATTCCGGTTTCGATGCTGCCCATCCCGAGTTTGCCCCTGACCGCTATCACCCGGTGCAGGCCAACGGCAGCTACATCGACGGCGCACTGTTCAGCATCGACGGCAACGTCAACCCCAACAACGACGCCCATGGCACCCACGTCGTCGGCACCATGGGCGCGGCCCGTGACGGTGCGGGCATGCACGGCGTGGCTTACAACGCGCAAATCTACGTCGGCAACACCAACAAGAACGACCGTTTCCTGTTTGGCCCCAATCCTGATCCGCGCTATTTCAAAGCGGTTTATGACGCACTGGCCGATGCCGGCGTGCGGGCGATCAACAACAGTTGGGGCAGCCAGCCGCCGGATGTCAGTTACCGCACACTCGCCGATTTGCAGGCGGCCTACGCCCAGCACTTCAACAAAGGCACCTGGCTCGACGCGGCTGCCGACGTCTCGCGACGCGGGGTGATCAACGTCTTCAGCGCGGGCAACAGTGGCTATCCGAACGCCAGCGTGCGCTCGACGTTGCCGTACTTTCAGCCGGATCTTGAAGGTCATTGGCTGGCGGTGTCGGGCCTGGATCAAAGCAATCAGCAGAAGTACAACCAGTGCGGCGTCGCCAAATTCTGGTGCATTACCACGCCGGGGGCGAAGGTCGACAGCACCGTTCCCGGCGGCGGTTACGCGATCAAGTCCGGCACCTCGATGTCGGCGCCACACGCGACCGGGGCACTGGCGCTGGTGATGGAACGTTACCCGTACATGAACAATCAGCAGGCGCTCGAAACGCTGCTGACCACCGCCACGCAACTCGATGGTTCAGTGACCGATGCGCCCAGCGAGCGAGTCGGTTGGGGGGTGGCCAACCTGAACCGGGCGATGCACGGGCCGGGGCAGTTGCTCGGCACGTTCGACGTCAGCCTGGCGGGCGGACAGAGCGATGTGTGGAGCAACGACATCTCCGACAAGGCATTGATTCAGCGCCAACGCGAAGACCTTGCCGAACACAGTGCCTGGCAGCAAACCTTGCGGGACAAGGGCTGGCAGAACGGTGTCGGGGCCAATGCCAGTCAACAGGATCTAACCGATTACGCGGTGGGCAGCGCTCGCGACGCTGCAGCAGCGGGGCGGACGTATCAAGGCAGCCTGATCAAGTCCGGCGCCGGGCGTTTGATCCTCACCGGGGAAAACACTTATCGCGGTGCCACCACGATCAACGGCGGCTTGCTGACGGTCAACGGGTCGCTGACGTCAGCCGTCACCGTGAACGACAGCGGCACGCTTGGCGGTTCCGGCCGGGTCGGTTCATTGACCGCCAACAGCGGTGGCCGGGTGGCGCCGGGCAATTCCATCGGCACCTTGAACGTGGCCGGCGATGTCAATTTCGCACCGGGTTCGACGTATGCCGTTGAACTGTCGCCCACCAGCAGCGACCGTATCGTTGCCGGCGGTACCGCGACCGTCAGCGGCGCAACCGTCAGCCTGTCACTGGAAAACAGCCCCACCTTGCTCAGTACCGCCGAGGCGCAAAGCCTGCTCGGGCGCCAGTACACCATCCTGCAAGCGGCCGGTGGCATCGAGGGCCAGTTCGGCGCTGTGCTGCCGAACTATCTGTTTATCGGCGCCAGCCTCGACTACGCCGCCAGTGGTATTGAACTCAACGTCGAACGCAACGCGAACACGTTTGCCAGCGTCGGCCAAACGCCGAATCAACGTTCGGTGGCCGCTGCAATCGAAGGCTTGGGCGCGGGCAACTCGGTTTACGAAAGTGTGCTGCTGTCGCCAGACGCGGCTGTCGCGCAACACGCCTTCCAGCAACTGAGCGGCGAAATCTACCCGGCCCTCGGTTCGGCGCTGATCAACGACAGCCGCCCGTTGCGCGATGCGGTGGCCGAGCGTTTACGTGAACCCCGCGCTGCGCTAAGCAATGGCTGGATCAAAGGCCTCGGCGCATGGGGCAGCACCGATTCGAGTCATGACGCGGCGGGTTACAGCACGTCGATTGGCGGTCTTCTGGCCGGTGTCGACGGCGCGCTGGACGAGCAGACCCGCATCGGTCTGGTCACCGGTTACAGCGACAGCTCGCTTGGCATGGGTTCGGGCACGCATTCCTCGGCCAAGGTCGACAGCTATCACCTGGGTGCCTACGCCGGACATGACATTGGTGCCTGGCGCTTGAGCACCGGCGCGGCCTACAGCTGGCATCGCGCCGATGTGAAGCGTGATTTGCAGTACGGCAACGTCAGCGCCAAACAGAAAGCCAAGGTGGAGGCGAGCACCGCCCAAGTGTTTGGCGAGGCAGCTTATCGATTGGCCCTGCAGCCACTCGCGCTGGAGCCGTTTGCCAATCTGGCCTACGTGCATCTGGACAGCGAGGGCTTTACCGAGAAGGGCGCTGGTGCCGCGCTGAAAAGCTCGGGCGATCAGCGTGACGCGGTGCTGAGCACGCTCGGCGTGCGGGCGATCAAGACCTTCAATCTGTCGGCTCAGCAGACACTGGATGTGAGCGGCCACCTCGGCTGGCAACACAGCCTGAGCGACATCGAATCCGAGCAACACCTGCGCTTTGCCAGCGGGGGCACGCCTTACTCGGTGGAGAGTTCGGCGCTGGTACGCGATGCCGCGCTGGTCGGCGTGCAAGCGAGCCTGGCGCTGAGCCGCGATGTACGGGTGAATTTTGATTACAGCGCACAACTGGCCAATCGCGAGAAGAGCCACGGCGTCGGCGTGAGTCTGAACTGGCTGTTTTGAACAAACGGATTTTTCGCAACATCACTAAGGAAGGTCGCTGGATGAATAACAACAATACCTGCGCGCAATCGGGTGGTCGCTTCGCCCTTAAAACCCTGAATTGCGCGGTGTTGTGCGCACTGACCACCTGGGGCACAGCGCAGGCTGCACCCTATGTGGAAAACGGTCGCACGGGCGATGCCAGCAGTTGGCGCAGCGCCGAATTCCAGGCCGATTGGGGGCTGGGCGCTATCGGGGCCGATTACGCCTACGCCGCCGGTTACACCGGCAAAGGCGTCAAGTTGGGGATCTTTGACCAACCGGTGTACGCCGCGCACCCGGAGTTTTCCGGCAGCAACAAAGTCATCACGCTGGTCACCCGGGGTATTCGCGAATACACCGACCCGTACATCCCGGTCAAAGCCGGGGATACGTTCCTTTATGACGGTTCGCCCTCAGTCGGCTCCAACGGCAAACTTGGCGCCCACGGCACCCACGTCGGCGGCATCGCGGCGGGCAGTCGCGATGGCGGTCCGATGCACGGCGTGGCGTTCGGCGCGCAAATCATCAGCGCCGACAACGGCGACCCAGGCCCGGAAGACGGCATTGTTCGCGGCAACGACGGCGCGGTGTACAAGGCCGGGTGGGATGCGCTGATCGCCAGCGGCGCGCGGATCATCAACAACAGTTGGGGCATCGGCATTACCGACCGTTTCGACCTTGGCGGCCGCGACCCGGCGTACCCGCACTTCACGGTCAACGACGCACAATTGCAGTTCAACGAGATCCGCACACTGCTCGGCACCAAGCCCGGCGGTGCGTATGACGGGGCGATTGCCGCCGCACGCAGCGGCATCGTCACGATCTTCGCCGCCGGCAACGATTACAACCTCAACAACCCGGACGCCATCGCCGGCCTCGGCTATTTCGTCCCGGACATTGCGCCGAACTGGATCACCGTCGCGGCGTTGCAACAGAACCCGAGTCTGGCCAGTTCCGACCCGTACATCATCAGTACGTTTTCTTCGCGTTGCGGTTACACCGCGAGTTTCTGCGTCTCGGCACCGGGTACGCGGATCTACAGCTCGATCATCAGTGGCACCAACGCTGACAACCTCGCCACGGGTTACGCCAACTACAACGGCACCTCAATGGCCGCGCCGCATGTGGCCGGCTCCATGGCCGTGTTGATGGAGCGCTTCCCGTACATGTCCGGCGATCAGGTCGCCAGCGTTTTGCGAACCACGGCCACCGACCTTGGCGCACCGGGCATCGACGCCTTGTACGGCTGGGGCATGATCAACCTGCGCAAAGGCATTGATGGCCCGGCGATGTTCGTCACCGAGCAGGACATTCCGGCTGAATTCCGTATCGACGGCGCCTATGGCTCCGGCCAGTTTGTCGCGGATTTGCCCGGCATCGGCGCGATCATCGACCAAGGCAAACCCACCGAGCGCGTGTGCACCGACATCACGTGCGGTCTCGATACCTGGCGCAACGACATTTCCGGGCACGGCGGTTTGACCAAACAAGGCATCGGCACGCTGGTGCTGACCGGTAACAACACCTACAGCGGCCCGACCCTGGTCAATCAGGGGCGCCTGGCCATCAACGGGTCGCTGCAATCGGCGGTCACCGTGAATGACGGCGGTATCCTCGGCGGTAACGGCCACATCGGCGCGCTGTCGGTGAAAAGCGGCGGTACGGTCGCTCCGGGCAACTCTATCGGCACCCTGAATGTGGCGGGGGATGTGACCTTCGCGCCGGGCTCGACCTACGCGGTGGAGTTATCGCCAACCAGCAGTGACCAGATCATTGCGACCGGCAAGGCTGTGATCGAAGGGGCGACGGTGAGCATGTCGCTGGAAAACAGCCCGACACTGCTGACCACCGGCCAAGTGAAAAGCCTGCTGGGCACCCAATACAACATCCTGCAAGCGGCGGGCGGTATCGAAGGACGCTTCGGGCAGGTGCTGCCGGACTACGCGTTCCTCGGTGGCACCCTCGATTACTCGGCAGGTGGCATTCAACTGGCGGTGGGGCGTAACGACGCATCGTTCGCCAGCGTGGGGCTGACGCCGAACCAGCGCGCCGTCGGTGCCGCTGCCGAGCGTTTGGGCGCGGGCAATGCCCTGTTCGAAACGCTGTTGTTGTCACCAAACGCGGCATCGGCGCAGCAAGCGTTCCAGCAGTTGTCCGGTGAGATTCACCCGGCCATTGGTACCCTGTTGATCAACGACAGCCGTTACCTGCGCGATGCCGTGGGTGAACGTCTGCGCGAACGTGACCTGTTCAATGCCAATGCCCCCACCGACGATCGCAGCAACGCTTGGGTCAAGGTGCTGGGTTCCTGGGGGAGCAGTGACGGCGGGTACAAAAATGCTGACAGCACCACCTCCATCGGCGGCTTGCTGGCCGGCGTTGACGGCTTGATAACTGAAGATACCCGTCTGGGCTTCGTGACCGGTTATAGCGACAGCTCGTTGAACATGGGCAGTGGCACGCATTCCTCGGCGTCGGTCGACAGTTATCACTTGGCTGCCTATCTGGGCCATGAAATCGATGCGCTGCGCCTGACCGTTGGCGGTGCGTATAGCTGGCATCGCATCGATGTGAAACGTGACCTGCAATTGGCCGATGTCAGCGGCAAGCAGAAGGTCAAACGCGATGCGAGCACTGCGCAATTGTTCACAGAGGCGGCTTACGATCTGCGTCTGCAACCGATGAACCTGGAACCGTTCGCCAATCTGGCTTACGTGCACCTCAACAGCGACAGCTTCACCGAGAAGGGTGACGCCACCGCACTGAAGGGCGGCGAAGACAATCGTGATGCAGTGCTGTCGACCCTCGGTGTACGGGCCAAACGCACGTTTGCCCTGTCGGACAAGCACCAGTTGGAACTGGGTGCGAGCCTGGGCTGGCAACACAACCTGAGCAGCGTTGATGCCGAGAGTCACCTGGCCTTCGCCAACGGCAACAGTGCGTTCAAGGTGCAGAGTGTGTCGATGGAGCGTGATGCTGCTGTGGTCGGCGTGCGTGCCGGTCTGGCGCTCAATCGCGATGTGCGGGTCAACCTGGATTACAACGGGCTGATCGGTTCCCATGAGAAAGACCACGGTGTTGGCCTGACTCTGGACTGGCAGTTCTGATTTGAAAGAGGGAGCACAACATGGGACTGTTTGATTACAAAAATGCCGATGGCAAAGCGTTGTACAGCGATGCCATCGCACTGACGCTGTACGCCTACACGCCGACGGGGCAGCCATTGCCGGCGACCGGTTGGAGGCCGGTCACGGCGACGGCGCTGGGTTATCAGGGCAACGTCGGCGCGCAGGGAACGTTCTTCGGCGAGAAGGACGGCTTCACCAGCGCCGAGGCCGAAGTGCTCGGCAAATACGACGCCGCCGGCCAGTTGATTGGTATCGGCATTGCCTTTCGTGGCACCGGTGGGCTGGGTTACAGCGACACCTTCGGGGACTTGAAAAACAACCTGCTGGCCGCCGTCGGGCCGTCGGATTACGCGAGCAACTACGCCAAAAATGCGTTCGACAACCTGCTCAAGGCTGTCGCAACGTTTGCCATTGCTCACGGCATCGCCGCCAAAGACGTGCTGGTCAGCGGCCACAGCCTTGGCGGCCTGGGCGTCAACAGCGTCGCGGATCTGAGCGCCAGTCACTGGGGCGGTTTTTTCAAGGATGCCAACTACATCGCCTTCGCTTCGCCCACCCAGAGCAGCACCGGTACCCACGTGCTGAACATCGGCTACGAGAACGATCCGGTGTTCCGCGTGCTCGACGGCACCACGTTCAGCAGCGCCTCGATGGGCAAACACGACAAGCCGCATGATTCGACCACCGACAATATCGTCAACTTCAACGACAACTACGCGTCCACCGCACAGAACCTGGTGCCGTTCAGCATCATCAATCCGCTGAGCTGGTCGGCGCATGGTTCGCTGGGGTATGCCGATGGTTTGAATCGGGTCATTGGCTCAACGTTCTACAACCTGACCAGCAAGGACTCGACCATCATCGTCTCCAACCTGGAGGCGTCATCCCGGGGTAACACCTGGGTCGAAGACTTGGGGCGCAGCGGCGAACCGCACACTGGCAGCACCTTCATCATCGGCACAAACAGCAATGACTGGCTCAAGGGCGGGGCGGGCAACGACCTCCTCGAAGGCTTGGGCGGTGATGACCGTTTTCGGGATGATGGCGGCTTCAACATCCTGCTCGGCGGCCAGGGCCACAACACCTTTGAGCTGCACAAACCGTTGCAGAACTTCAGCTTCGCCAACGACGGTGACGGCACGCTGTACGTTCGCGACGCCTACGGCGGCATCAGCATGACTCGCGACATTGGCGCGCTGGTGAGCAAGGAGGCGGGGTCATGGTGGGGCAGCAAGGACATCACCTGGGGCGTCACCGCCAAGGGGCTGACCCATGGCAGCGAACTCACGCAGTACAACCATTCACTCAACGGCGATGCATACGGCAATGCGCTGCACGCGACGGCCGACGGTGACTGGCTGTTCGGTCTGGGAGGTGACGACCAACTGATCAGCGACAAGGGCCATGTGACGTTCGTGGGCGGCGCCGGTAACGACGTGATGACCGCGGTGGGTGGCAACAACACCTTCCTGTTCAGCGGCGCGTTCGGTTTTGATGCCATCAACGGGTATCAGGGCAACGACAAACTGGTGTTCATGGGCGTCGAAGGTGCGGGCCAGGGCTACGACTACAAGCAACATGTCGCGCAGGCTGGCAACGATACCGTGCTGAAGATTGGCGACTATGCCGTGACCCTGATCGGGGTTGGAGTGGCTAACCTGTCGGACTCGGCGTTCGTGTTCGCTTAGATCCTGCTCGCATAGAGCGATGTGCACGATGTGTTGAAATGCTCCGGGGCGTCCCGCGTGGGGAGCCCTGGCTGTGAGCTATCTCTGAACAATTCCAACAAGAAGAGAGGCAATGGCAATGGGTGTGTATGACTACAAAAACTTCGGTACAGCCGATTCCAAGGCGTTGTTCAGCGACGCCATGGCCATCACGCTGTATTCCTACCACAACCTCGATAACGGCTTTGCCGCCGGGTACCAGCACAACGGCTTCGGTCTCGGCCTGCCGGCCACGCTGGTTACCGCGCTGATTGGTGGCACCGATTCACAAGGGGTGATCCCCGGTGTTCCGTGGAATCCCGACTCGGAAAAACTCGCGCTTGATGCGGTGAAGAAGGCGGGCTGGACGCCGATCACTGCCTCGCAATTGGGTTACGACGGCAAGACCGACGCGCGCGGAACCTTCTTTGGCGAGAAGGCCGGTTACACCAGCGCTCAAGTCGAAATCCTCGGCAAGTACGACGCACAAGGTCATCTCACCGAACTGGGCATTGCCTTTCGCGGCACCAGTGGCCCGCGGGAAATCCTCATCGGTGACTCGATCGGCGACGTGATCAATGACCTGCTCGCGGCATTCGGCCCCAAGGATTACGCCAAGAACTACGTCGGCGAAGCCTTCGGCAATCTGCTCAATGACGTGGTGGCGTTCGCCAAGGCCAACGGCCTCAGCGGCAAGGACGTGCTGGTCAGCGGCCACAGCCTCGGTGGCCTCGCGGTCAACAGCATGGCGGACTTGAGCAGCGGCAAGTGGGGCGGGTTCTTCGCCGATTCCAACTACATCGCCTACGCCTCGCCGACCCAAAGCAGCACTGACAAGGTGCTCAACGTCGGCTACGAGAACGACCCGGTGTTTCGCGCGCTCGACGGCTCGACGTTCACCGGCGCTTCGGTCGGCGTGCACGATGCGCCCAAGGAGTCGGCCACCGACAACATCGTCAGCTTCAATGACCACTACGCTTCGAACGCATGGAATGTGCTGCCGTACTCGATCCTCAACATCCCAACCTGGATCTCGCACCTGCCCACCGCCTATGGCGACGGGATGAATCGGGTCATCGAGTCGAAGTTCTACGACCTGACCAGCAAGGACTCGACGATCATCGTCGCCAACCTGTCGGACCCCGCGCGGGCCAATACCTGGGTGCAGGACCTCAATCGCAACGCCGAAACCCACAAGGGCAGCACGTTCATCATCGGCAGCGACAGCAACGATCTGATCCAGGGCGGCAGTGGCAATGACTATCTGGAGGGCCGCGCCGGCAACGACACTTTCCGCGACAGCGGCGGCTACAACATCATCCTTGGCGGACAGGGCAGCAATACCCTGGATCTGCAGCAATCGGTGAACAAGTTCGACTTCGCCAATGATGGTGCGGGCAATCTGTACATTCGCGATGCCAATGGCGGGATCAGCCTGACCCGCGACATCGGCAGCATCGTCACCAGGGAGCCAGGTTTCCTCTGGGGCCTGTTCAAGGATGATGTGACCCACAGCGTCACGGCCGGCGGACTGAAGGTCGGCAACAATGTCACGGCGTACGAATCCAGTGTGAAGGGCACATATGGCGCTGACACGCTTAAGGCACATGCCGGTGGTGACTGGTTGTTTGGCCTGGATGGCAACGACCATTTGATCGGCGGCGCGGGCAATGACGTATTTGTCGGCGGCGCCGGTAATGACTTGATGGAATCGGGTGGCGGGGCCGATACGTTCGTGTTCAACGGCGCGTTCGGCCAGGATCGGGTGGTGGGTTTTACGTCGAACGACAAGCTGGTGTTCTTCGGCGTACAGGGTGTTTTGCCCAACGAAGACTTCCGCGCTCATGCCTCATCGGTGGGGCAGGACACGCTGCTGACGTTTGGCAGTGATTCGGTAACGTTGGTCGGGGTCTCGCTCAATAGCTTGAGTGGCGACGCGATTGTGATCGCTTGATGTTGGAGGGGGGGCTGTAAGGGCCCCTTCGCGAGCAAGCCCGCTACTACACTGGATCTGTGTCGCTCACAGGTTCCCTGTAGGGCGGACTTGTTCGCGAAGTCCAATAGCGCGGCGGTAAAACGTGACTCATTGGCGACTACCTGACTCTCAACCCCTGCAGTAACAGGAATCGGCACTAAAGCCTGGGCGTGCGCGCACGTCATGTACAGGCAGCCATTGAGTACAGGAGATTCAAACGTGAGAGGTTTCAAGAGGTATGTCGGGTTTGTGGGGCTGGCGCTGAGTTCGGCCAATGCCTGGGCCGATCTGCCTCAAAGCTCGATCCTGAGCCGTTATGGAATAACCGACGATCAACTGCCTGGCCCGGCTAAAACCGAGGTGGTGGAACCCGTCGAAGAGAAAAGCCGCTTTCAGATTCAGCCCGAACAACCGTTCGTGACTATCCGCCTGGGGGACGGGAAACAACCGCAAACCACCGGCAATCTGAGCATCGATCGCATGGTCCAGCAGGAGCTTGAACGGTGCCAGCGCTTACAGAGGGAAGTCGCCCGGCGTGGCGGGACTTACATGCGTTGCGATAACAGCATTCCTGGAATGACGATATCTGAGTAAATGGCCTTCAGGAGCTGCCGCAACGGCAGCTCCGCCCGCAACGGTCAGTCTTCCTTGCGCACCGTGGCCACTTCATCAGCGCGTACTTTGACTTTCGCACCGGAAATATCCTCGAACTCGTAGAAGCCATCCCTGGTTTCGGTTTTCGGCATGTCCTTGGTCAGGTACTGAGTGCCGTTTTGCAGGGTGACCACGGTCTGGGTCGAGCAACCGCCCAAGGTCAGCAGGGCCGCTACCGCCAGGGGGATGCCCAGTGTCTTGATATTCATATCCACCTCAAATGCCTCATTTCGCGTGATACCGAGCAATGTCGGAGTCCTAGGCGGTTGGTGCCATCGCGCCGGGAAAAGTTCTATTGGCCGGTTAAAAATGCCATTTATCTTTTTCCGTTTGCGCCGGGTGGGGCAGAGCTGTTATCTGTACGCATAACCAGTATTCGTCCTCCATGGCCCTGAATTCCCGTGACTGCCAATCCCCTTGATGATCCGTTCTATTACCTCAACAACTTCCGGCAAGTGCTTGATTGGCTTGAGCTTCGTTATGCCGATGTATTGAGCGAAGCGGAGCACGCATTTATCGGCGACGTTCAAAACGTTGCCTCGCGCGTCGCAGGGCTTGCTGGTGCGGATGGTCATGCGCAAGGGCGTGCATTTTCGTGCCGGCAAGCTCAGTTACGCGGAAATCGGCGATATCGCCTGTGCGGCGCAACCGTTGCTGGCTTGCGGCTGGCTCGACGAACACGCGCCGTTGGCGATGGCAGAACTGTTTGATGTGTTGCTCAAAGCCGAGATTGTGCAAGCGTTCGGCGCCTTTATCGAGCAACCCAAGGGGCGCAAGGACGACTGGCTGGCGCTGCTCGCCGAGCAGTTCCCCGAAGCCAGAAGCCTGCGCGACTGGGCGCCTCTGCTGGCTGAGCGCTTGTTCAGCCTGACCATCATGGACCTGTGCGATCGCTTGCGACTGATGTTTTTCGGCAACCTGTATCAGGACTGGTCCGAATTCGTGTTGGCTGACCTCGGCATCTTTACCTACGAAAAAGTCGAGTTCTGCGCCGATTCCCGTGGTCTGCGCAGCCGTGAGGACGTCGACGCGTGTCTGTTTCTGCACCACTGCCAATTGCGCTTCGAGGCCGGTGAGCCACTGGAAACCATTGTCGGGCAGGTCAGCGCCTTGCACTTCGACAACCCCTGGCTGCAACGGCGACGCGCCAAGGTGTTGTTCCAGATCGCCCAATACTGCGAACGCATCAGCGAGTTTGCTTTGGCCCTGACTGTCTATCGCGATTGCGCCTATCCCGGTGCTCGCTTGCGGATGATCCGCGTGCTGGAACGCCGCAGCGAATACGGCCGGGCGCTGGAACTGGCCACGCTCGCCGAACAAACCCCCGAAAGCGCTGCCGAGCAGCAAGGCCTGCAACGGATTTTGCCGCGCTTGCGGCGCAAACTCGGTGGTCCGCCGCTCAAACGTGCGATGACAAAACCGGTGGAGCGTCTGGATCTGCACTTGCCGCGCAGCGATCCCGCGCTGTCGGTGGAGTATTACGTGCAGGCGCACTTGCATGACGAAGAGGGCCCGGTGCATTACGTTGAAAACAGCCTGATCAACTCATTGTTCGGGTTGCTCTGCTGGCCGGCGATATTCGCACCGTTGCCGGGGGCGTTCTTTCACCCGTTTCAGCGCGGGCCGGTGGACCTGCTCAATGAAGACTTCTCGCAACGCCGCGCCGACGTGTTTCAAGCCTGCCTCGCTGAGCTGGAGGATGGCCGTTATGCCGCCACCATCCGCGAGCGCTTTGTCGCCAAGTGGGGCATACAGTCGCCGTTCGTGTTCTGGGGTGCATTGAATGAAGAACTGCTGGAGCAAGCGCTGGCCTGTCTGCCCGCCGAACACCTCAAACACTGGTTCCAGCGTTTGCTGCTCGACATCAAGGCCAACCGTACCGGCATGCCGGACCTGATCCAGTTCTGGCCGCAGCACAAAACCTATCGAATGATCGAAGTCAAAGGTCCTGGCGACCGCTTGCAGGACAACCAACTGCGCTGGCTGGAGTTTTGCCACCAACACCAGATGCCGGTCGCGGTGTGTTACGTGCAATGGGCGGAGCAGAGCGCTTGAGCTACAGCGTTGCGGTGCGCGCGCTGTGTGAGTTTACCGCCAAGACCGGCGACCTCGACCTGCGCTTCACGCCGTCACCGACGGCACTGGAAGGCATGGCCGGCCATCGCACCGTCGCGTCCAGGCGCAGCGACACCTATCAAAGCGAAGTGGCACTGGAAGGTGAGTTCCGCCAGTTGAAGGTCAAGGGCAGGGCGGATGGCTACGACCCGGCGCAAAACTGCCTCGAAGAAGTCAAAACCTACCGCGGCGATCTGAGCAAACAACCGGCCAATCACCGCCAGTTGCACTGGGCGCAGGCGAAGGTCTACGGGTGGCTGATGTGCTGCAAACTGCAACTTGAGCAGATCAATCTGGCGCTGGTGTATTTCGACATCGTCAGCGAAAAGGAAACCTGTCTGGTGGAAGCGTTCAGCGCCCAGACCTTGCAGGTTTTCTTCGAGCAGCAATGCGCTTTGTTCCTGCATTGGGCCGAACGGGAAATGGTGCATCGCCAGGCGCGTAATCTGGCCGCGCAGCAATTGGTGTTTCCCCATGCGGATTTTCGTCCGGGGCAACGCCATCTGGCGGAATCGGTATTCAAGGCTGTCAGCACGGGCCGTTGTCTGATGGCGCAAGCGCCCACCGGCATCGGCAAAACCCTCGGTACGCTGTTCCCGATGCTCAAGGCGTTGGCACCGCAGCAACTGGACAAAGTGTTCTTTCTGACCGCCAAGACACCGGGGCGCAAACTGGCGCTGGATGCCAGTCAGGTGTTGTTCGATCAATCGGCCACCTTGCCCTTGCGCGTGCTGGAGATGGTGGCTCGGGACAAGGCCTGCGAACACCCGGACAAGGCCTGTCACGGCGAGTCCTGTCCGTTGGCCCAGGGCTTTTATGATCGCCTGCCGGCCGCCCGTGAAGCGGCCAGTCGAATCCGCCGGCTCGATCAAGCAGCGATGCGTGAAGTCGCTGCACAGCATTCGGTGTGTCCGTATTACCTGAGCCAGGAAATGGCCCGTTGGGCGGACGTGGTGATCGCCGACTACAACTATTACTTCGATTTCAGCGCGTTGCTGTTCGGCCTCGCTCAGCTCAATCAATGGAAGGTGGCGGTCCTGGCGGACGAAGCACACAACCTCGTTGAGCGCGGTCGGCAGATGTACAGCGCCAGTCTCGATCAAGCCACGCTGGGCAGCGTTCGCAAAACAGCCCCCCAAGCGCTGAAAAACTCCCTGCAACGGGTCAACCGTGAGTGGAATGCGTTGCAGGCGCCGCAACTGGCGCCGTATCAGGCCTATGACAAGGCTCCGGAAAAACTCCTGCAGGCGATCGCCCTGTGTAGCGCAGCCATTGGCGACTACCTCAATGATCACCCGCAAGGGCTCGACAGCGGATTGCAGAACTTCTACTTCGATTTGCTGCAATTTGCCCGGGTGGCGGAACTGTACGACGCGCATTTCCTGTTCGACATCAGCAAGCGCGACCTCGACCGTAAACGCCCGCTATCGCAACTGTGCCTGCGCAACGTAGTGCCGGCGGCGTTCATTGGCCCGCGCCTCAAAGCGGCGCGTAGCTGCGTGCTGTTTTCCGCCACGCTGAGCCCGCGTCACTATTACGCCGATTTGCTCGGCACGCCGGCCGACACCGTTTGGATTGACGTCGAGTCGCCGTTCAGCGCCGAGCAATTGCAGGTGCAGGTCATCAGCCGGATTTCGACACGCTTCAATCATCGCCAGGCATCGCTGGAGCCGATTGTCGAACTGATCGCCCGGCAGTTCAGCGAGCGCCCGGGCAACTATCTGGCGTTCTTCAGCAGTTTCGATTACCTGCAACAGGTGGCAACGTTACTGGCCGAACGGCACCCAACCATCACCCTGTGGCAGCAGTCGCGAGGCATGGTCGAAGGGGCGCGGCAGGCCTTTCTCGACCAGTTCACCGCCGAGAGTCAGGGCGTTGGCTTTGCGGTCTTGGGCGGGGCCTTCGGCGAGGGTATCGACTTGCCGGGCGCGCGCCTGATCGGCGCGTTCATCGCCACGCTGGGACTGGCGCAACTCAATCCGGTCAATGAACAGTTGAAACGGCGCATGGCGGCGATTTTCGGTGCTGGCTACGACTACACCTACCTTTTTCCTGGCGTGCAGAAAGTCGTCCAGGCGGCCGGACGCGTGATCCGCACCCGCGAGGATCGCGGCGTGGTGATGCTGATCGACGACCGCTTTGCCGAGCGTCGGATCAAACAGTTGTTGCCACGCTGGTGGGCCATCCATAACGAAGCGCCTGCGCAACCGGATTGAATGACGCCCCGGTAAATCCGGCTGAACTAGTGCGTAACGCGATGCTTCTAAACGGTTCCCCCCGCTCCGGAGCGTGCGTCCCTTGTCTCGCATATTGACCCAGCCGACCGCTGAAGAAACCCTGACCGAACATGACGCCAAGATGTTCGGCTCGCCCAAGGAACGGCTGGATTTCTATCGCCGGGAGATCCAGTACGAAACCAGCATTCTCGCCAATCGCACCGACGCTTATCTGGCCGCACAGTCGTTTCTGGTGATTGCCTTTGCATCGTGCATGTCCAACCTCAACCCAGAGTGGGGCAAGTTGTTTACCTTGGTGGTGCCGGCGTTTCTGGCGCTACTCGGGCTGCTCAGTTCGCTCAACGCCTGGCCGGGAATTCGTGCGGCAT
>NZ_CAXAPL010000009.1:0-146421 GCF_963970845.1 Pseudomonas sp. RA_105y_Pfl2_P56 | reverse complement strand
TGTGAACGCGCTGACCGGTTGGCTGACCGGATTGTGGGTCACGCGGGATGATCACGTCGTGGCTGAACGCCTGAACCATGACCTGGTCTTCGTGGCCTTCCTGGTAGGTGTTGCCAACGGAGTCGGCAGTGAAGGCGCCGGCAGTGATCAGGCCTTGTTTTTCGCCGGTAACCGACATGTACGCTGGTGTTGCCATGGGAGGTGCTCCTTGCGGATAAATTTAAGGTGCCCGGGAGGCGAAATCGCCCGGTGGGTGCCGAAGACATATCAAGTAGCGTGCCAGGTTTTGCGAAGTGCCCGGGAGCCGGGGGTGAGGCTGCACCTGATCGGGTTTTTGACTGTTTTTCGTGCGGATTTGAGGTCTGAAGTGCGCAACTTCTTGCGCAGTACTGCGCAACTTCTTGCGCACTCGTCTGTACAGAACGGATTACGTGGGCTGTAGGGATGTGTCCACACGGTTATCCACATTTGAGTGCGCAAGAAGTTGCGCACAATGGCGTGTGGCCACTATTGGTGGGGGTTGCTAAAAAATGGCCAATCCATCATTCATTTTTGCCATTACGCCACTGGTGCGTCGCCTTGGGATTGTCAGACAGTCGCACGCCAAAGCCTTGCGATAAGCCGTTGCGCAAGGCGTGAGGGTGAAAAAGCGTCTTATAAATGAAACAGCGCCCTCGGCTATACTCCCCGCATTTCGACTTAGGCACGAGGACTCACTGTGAAGAACTGGACGTTGCGCCAACGCATTTTGGCGAGCTTTGCGGTGATTATCGCCATCATGTTGCTGATGGTCGTCGTCTCGTATTCACGGCTTTTGAAGATTGAGGTTGGCGAGCAGAGCGTGCGTGATGACGCAGTGCCGGGTGTGTATTTCAGTTCGATGATTCGCAGTGCCTGGGTAGACAGTTACCTGCAAACCCAGGAATTGCTGGGCCTTAAAAAAGGCTTGGGAATCAGTTCCGAGGACGCCGCAGACTTCAAGGCCTTCGAAGCACGGCTCGAAGAGCAGGTGGGCAACTATCAAAACACCATCACTACCGAGCAGGACAAAGCCGAGTTCAGCTTGTTCAAGCAGGACATCCTGAACTACAACAAGATTCAGGCTCAGGTGCTCGATCTGCACCAGCGCAATCTCGATGATGACGCGACGAAGTTGTTCAACGAACAACTGACGCCAGCGTGGATGGCTGGTCGCATGAAACTCAACGACATCATTCGCGAGAACAAGTCGGTGGCCGATCAGGCCATGGACAACATTGACAGCGCAGTGGAAGCGGCCAAGATCAGCATGTTCATCTCGTTGCTGGTGGCCATTCTCGCGGCTGGCGCCTGCGGCCTGCTGCTGATGCGGGCGATCATGGCACCGATGAACCGCATCGTGGAAATCCTCGAAATCATGCGTACCGGCGACTTGAGCAGCCGCCTGGACCTTGCCCGCAAAGACGAGTTCGGCGCGGTGGAAACCGGCTTCAACGACATGATGGCTGAGCTGACCTCGCTGGTGTCGCAAGCGCAGCGTTCATCGGTGCAGGTGACCACTTCGGTGACCGAAATCGCCGCCACTTCCAAGCAACAGCAAGCCACCGCCACCGAAACCGCCGCCACCACCACCGAAATTGGCGCGACCTCGCGGGAAATTGCGGCGACGTCCCGCGATCTGGTACGCACCATGACCGAAGTGTCCACCGCCGCCGATCAGGCCTCGGTGCTCGCCGGCTCCGGCCAGCAGGGCTTGGCGCGCATGGAAGACACCATGCATTCGGTGATGGGCGCAGCCGATCTGGTCAACGCCAAACTGGCGATCCTCAACGAGAAGGCCGGCAACATCAATCAGGTGGTGGTGACCATCGTCAAGGTCGCCGACCAGACCAACCTGCTGTCGCTGAACGCGGCGATCGAAGCCGAGAAGGCCGGTGAATACGGCCGTGGTTTTGCCGTGGTTGCCACTGAGGTGCGGCGTCTGGCGGATCAGACGGCGGTCGCCACTTACGACATTGAACAAATGGTGCGCGAGATCCAGTCGGCGGTGTCGGCGGGTGTGATGGGCATGGACAAGTTCTCCGAAGAAGTGCGTCGTGGCATGTTCGAAGTGCAGCAGGTCGGTGAGCAACTGTCGCAGATCATCCATCAAGTGCAGGCGCTGGCGCCGCGGGTGTTGATGGTCAACGAAGGCATGCAGGCCCAGGCCACGGGCGCCGAGCAGATCAATCACGCGCTGGTGCAGTTGGGCGATGCCAGCAGCCAGACCGTCGAATCGCTGCGTCAGGCCAGTTTCGCCATCGATGAACTGAGCCAGGTGGCCGTCGGGCTGCGCAGCGGCGTTTCGCGATTCAAAGTCTGATGAGCGAAATCAGCGCCAAACGCAGTGCCGCACCCGTGGCGAAGCAGGCGTTATTCCTGCTGTTTCGCATTGGCAATGAGCGCTACGCCTTGCGTGCCACCGAAGTGGCGGAAGTGCTGCCGCGCTTGCCGTTGAAACCGATTGCCCGGGCGCCACAGTGGGTCGCCGGGGTGTTCGCGTATCGCGGCGCGGTGGTGCCAGTGATTGATCTCAGCGCGCTGACTTTTGGTCAACCCGCCGAGGCACGCACCAGTACGCGGTTGGTGTTGGTTCACTATCGCCGGGACGCGTCGCAGCCGGCGCAATGGCTTGGGCTGATTCTCGAGCAGGCGACAGACACGCTGCGCTGTTATCCAGAGGATTTTCAACCCTACGGCCTCGACAATCGCGAGGCGCCGTACCTCGGCCCGGTGCGCGAAGATGCGCAGGGGCTGGTGCAATGGGTGCGGGTCAGTGACTTGCTCGATGATGGCGTGCGCGCCTTGCTGTTCCCCAATCCGCCGCTGGACCCGATGCAGCTTGAGGCGCAGTCATGAGCAGCGACCAGCGCTTTTTCGACTTCCTCAAAGAACGCATCGGCCTTGATGTCACCTCCGTGGGGCCGGCGATCATCGAGCGAGCCGTACGCCAGCGCACCACGCTTTCACAAGCGGTGAACGCCGACGCCTATTGGCAACTGCTGCAAGGTTCGCGCGATGAACAGCAGGCGCTGATCGAAGCGGTCATCGTCCCCGAAACCTGGTTTTTCCGTTATCCGGAGTCGTTCGCCACCCTCGGCAAACTGGCGCGCAATCGTCTTGGCGAACTGAACAACATGCGCGCGCTGCGCATCCTCAGTCTGCCGTGTTCCACCGGCGAAGAGCCTTATTCGATTGCCATGGCCTTGCTCGACGCCGGGCTCAGGCCGCATCAGTTCAAGGTCGATGGCATGGACGTCAGCCCGATCTCGGTGGAAAAGGCGCGGCGCGCGTTGTATGGCAAGAACTCGTTTCGTGGCCAGGATCTGGACTTCCGCGAGCGGCATTTCACGCCTGTGCAGGACGGCCATCGGGTCAACGAAAACGTGCGCGAGCAAGTGCGTTTGCAGGTCGGCAATGTGCTCGATCCGGCACTGTTGGCCAGTGAGCCTGTCTTCGATTTCGTGTTCTGCCGCAACCTGCTGATCTACTTCGATCAGCCGACCCAGAAGCAAGTCTTCGAAGTGCTCAAGCGCCTGACTCATGTCGATGGCGTGCTCTTTATCGGCCCGGCGGAGGGCAGTCTGCTTGGACGGTTAGGCATGCGTTCGATCGGTATTCCCCAGTCGTTTGCGTTCAGCCGCCACAGTGAGCCGGCCCCGGAACCGTTGCCGATCCCCAAGCCCATTCCGTTGCCCGTCAGTCAGCCGCTACGCAGCACACCCCCCACACCGCCCGCACGCAACCGGCCGTTTACCGCCGTGACGGCACTGCCGACTACCTGCAAAAGCGCCAACCCGGATGCTGCGACGTTGCTCGCCCACATTGCCGCCCTGGCCAACGAAGGCAAAAGCGCCGAGGCCCGTGCCGCGTGCGAGCAGTATTTGCGTAGCCACGAACCGGTGGCGCAAGCCTTCTACTGGCTCGGCCTGCTCAGCGATGTCGCAGGCAGTGCCCTTGAAGCCCAGGGTTTTTACCGCAAGGCGTTGTACCTCGAACCGCAACATCCCGAAGCGTTGATGCACCTGGCCGCGTTGCTGCAAGCCCAAGGTGACAGCGCCGGTGCCAGACGATTACAGGAGCGCGCCGCCCGCAGCGCACGCACCGCCGACAGTGAGCGCAAACGATGATCCCGTCCGACACCTTGAACGTCACACATGAAGATGCCCGGGCCATCGACGATTGCTGGAACCGCATCGGCATTCACGGCGACAAGTCCTGTGCGCTGCTGGAAGAACACATCCATTGCCGCAATTGCTCGGTGTATTCCGCCGCCGCCACGCGCCTGCTCGACCGCTATGCGTTGCAGCAGGACGAGCGTGACCCGGTGGCTACAGCAGTCGAAACCGATTTGAAAACCCGTTCTCTGCTGATGTTTCGTATTGGCGAAGAATGGCTGGGGCTGGCGACGCGCAGCCTCGTAGAGGTGGCGCCGATGCAGGCGATTCACTCGCTGCCACATCAACGCTCGCGGGCCTTGCTTGGCGTGGCCAATGTGCGCGGCGCGCTGGTGGCGTGTCTGTCGATGGTTGAGCTGCTGGATCTGGATGGCAATGTTGCACCGGCCAATGGCGGGCGAGTCATGCCGCGCATGCTGATCATCGCTGCCCATGGTGGACCGGTGGTGGTGCCGGTGGATGAAGTTGATGGCATCCATGCGATTGACGAGCGCATTCTCGATGCCGCATCGCGATCCGGCGCTCAGGCCAGTGCCAAGTACACCCGGGGTGTTCTGCCATTTCGGGGGCGCAGCCTGCGTTGGCTGGATGAAGAACAGCTGCTGTCCGCCGTGACCCGGAGCCTCACATGACCCCCGAGCAAATGCGCGACGCCTCATTGCTGGAGCTGTTCAGCCTTGAAGCTGAGGCCCAGACCCAAGTCCTGAGCGCGGGGCTTTTGGCACTGGAGCGCAACCCGACCCAGGCCGATCAACTGGAATCGTGCATGCGCGCGGCGCACTCGCTCAAAGGTGCGGCGCGGATCGTCGGTATCGACAGCGGCGTCAGCGTTGCGCATGTGATGGAGGATTGTCTGGTCAGTGCGCAGGAAGGGCGGTTGTTGCTGCGCCCGGAGCACATCGACGCGTTGTTGCAGGGCACCGATTTGCTGATGCGCGTCGCCGTGCCGGCCAGCGCGCCGCAACCGGCAGACATTGAAGCTTACGTCGCGCTGATGGCGCGCCTGCTCGATCCGTCAGCCCCGCCAGCATCGGTCGCTGCGCCGCTGATGGCCGAGTTGCAGCTTGAAGCGTCGCCAGCGGTTCAGCCGACGCCGGTGCCTGCTATAGAAGCTTCTGTTGAGTCGCCAGAGCCGCCACCGAACAAGAGCAAACGCACCACCGAAGGTGGCGAACGCGTGTTGCGCGTCACCGCCGAACGTCTGAACAGCCTGCTCGATCTGTCAAGTAAATCGCTGGTGGAAACCCAGCGACTCAAGCCGCATCTGGCGACCATGCAGCGCCTCAAGCGCATGCAGAACAACGGTCTGCGCGCATTGGAAAACCTCAACGTCCACCTCAAGGAACATGCGCTGAGCCTTGAAGCTCTGGAAGCGTTGGAAGATGCGCGGCGTTTGCTCGCCGAATCCCAGCAAATGCTGATCGAGAAAAATGCCGAACTCGATGAATTCGCCTGGCAGGCCAGCCAGCGCGCGCAAGTGCTCTACGACACCGCATTGGCCTGCCGCATGCGGCCCTTCGCTGACGTGCTCAGCGGTCAGGTGCGCATGGTGCGTGATCTGGGCCGCACTCTCGGCAAGCAGGTGCGACTGGAGATCGAAGGCGAGAAAACCCAGGTTGATCGCGATGTGCTGGAGAAGCTCGAAGCCCCGCTCACCCATTTGCTGCGCAACGCGGTCGATCACGGCATCGAAACGCCGGAGCAACGTTTGCTCCAGGGCAAACCCGCCGAAGGCCTGATCCGCCTGCGCGCCTCGCATCAAGCGGGATTGCTGGTGCTGGAATTGAGCGATGACGGTAACGGCGTCGATCTGGAAAAGGTTCGGCGTAGCATTGTCGAGCGCCAGTTGTCCCCCGCCGAAACAGCGGCGCAGTTGAGCGAAGAGGAGTTGCTGACCTTCCTGTTCCTGCCTGGTTTCAGCCTGCGCGATACGGTCACTGAAGTGTCTGGCCGTGGCGTCGGCCTTGATGCCGTTCAGCACATGGTCCGTCAGTTGCGTGGCGCGGTGGTGCTGGAACAGACGGCGGGCGAGGGCAGTCGCTTCCATCTTGAAGTGCCGTTGACCTTGTCAGTGGTGCGCAGTCTGGTGGTGGAAGTCGGCGAAGAGGCCTACGCCTTTCCGCTGGCCCACATCGAGCGCATGTGCGATCTGGCCCCCGAAGACATCGTGCAGGTCGAAGGTCGCCAGCATTTCTGGCACGAGGGCCGGCATGTCGGGCTGGTGGCTGCCAGCCAGTTGTTGCAGCGCCCGGCCAGTCAGAGCAGCGGTGAGGCCCTGAAAGTCGTGGTGATCCGCGAGCGCGATGCGATCTATGGAGTGGCGGTCGAGCGCTTCATTGGCGAGCGCACGTTGGTGGTCTTGCCACTGGACGAGCGTCTGGGCAAAGTGCAGGACATTTCCGCCGGCGCCTTGCTCGATGACGGCTCAGTGGTGCTGATTGTCGACGTCGAAGACATGCTGCGTTCGGTGGACAAACTGCTCAATACCGGGCGCCTTGAGCGCATCGCCCGCCACGGCAATCAAGCCGTGGAGGCAGCGCGCAAACGAGTGCTGGTGGTCGACGACTCGCTGACGGTGCGCGAGCTACAGCGCAAACTGCTGCTCAACCGTGGCTACGACGTCGCTGTGGCGGTGGACGGCATGGACGGTTGGAACGCGTTGCGTTCGGAGGACTTCGATTTGCTGATCACCGACATCGACATGCCGCGCATGGACGGCATCGAACTGGTCACGCTGTTGCGCCGCGATAACCGGCTGCAATCGCTGCCGGTGATGGTCGTGTCGTACAAGGATCGCGAAGAAGACCGGCGCCGTGGACTGGACGCCGGCGCCGACTATTATTTAGCCAAAGCCAGTTTTCATGACGACGCCCTGCTCGACGCAGTGGTCGAGCTCATCGGAGGAGCGCGGGCATGAAGATTGCTATCGTCAATGATATGCCGCTGGCGGTGGAGGCCCTGCGCCGGGCGCTGGCCTTCGAGCCGGCGCATCAGGTGGTCTGGGTCGCGTACAACGGCGCCGAGGCGGTGCGCCTGTGCGCCGAAAATACCCCGGATCTGATTCTGATGGATCTGATCATGCCGGTGATGGACGGCGTCGAAGCCACCCGACGGATCATGGCCGAGAGCCCGTGCGCCATTGTCATCGTCACGGTTGACCGGCAACAGAACGTACACCGGGTCTTCGAAGCCATGGGCCACGGCGCGCTGGACGTGGTCGACACCCCGGCCCTTGGCGCCGGCAATGCACAGGAAGCGGCGGCGCCATTGCTGCGCAAGATCCTCAATATCGGCTGGCTGATCGGTGAGAAAACCCCTCGCTCGCGCCCCGTGCCGACTCCCCAGCGCAGCACGGCGTCGTGCCAGCGACTGGTAGCAATCGGTTCGTCGGCGGGCGGGCCGGCGGCGCTGGAAGTGCTGCTCAAGGGCTTGCCGCGTGATTTTTCGGCGGCCATCGTGCTGGTGCAGCACGTTGACCAGGTGTTCGCCGCCGGCATGGCCGAGTGGCTGGCCAGCGCCAGTGGTCTGGATGTGCGCCTGGCCCGCGAAGGCGAGCCACCGCAAGCCGGCGTGGTGCTGCTGGCCGGCACCAATCACCATATTCGATTACTGAAGAACGGCACGCTGGCCTACACCGCCGAGCCGGTCAACGAGATTTACCGACCCTCGATCGACGTGTTTTTCGAGAGCGTCGCCAGTTACTGGAATGGTGATGCAGTCGGGGTTTTATTGACCGGGATGGGACGTGATGGGGCTCAAGGGCTTAAGCTCATGCGCCAACAAGGTTACTTGACCATCGCGCAGGATCAGCAAAGCAGTGCGGTCTATGGCATGCCCAAGGCCGCTGCGGCCATTGATGCAGCCGTTGAAATCCGCTCACTGGAAAAGATAGCGCCACGATTGCTGGAGATTTTCCCTAAATGAACAGATCTTTCCGCAATCCTGGCCCCCGCCGTACTCAGGTGACCGCCCATGAATGACTTACAGATCGATGACATCAAAACCGACGAAAACGCCGCCATGGTGTTGTTGGTGGACGATCAGGCGATGATCGGCGAGGCCGTGCGTCGTGGGCTGTCGAATGAAGAAAACATCGACTTCCACTTCTGCTCTGACCCGCATCAAGCCATCGCACAAGCGGTGCGGATCAAACCAACGGTGATCCTGCAGGACCTGGTCATGCCAGGCCTCGATGGTCTGAGCCTGGTGCGCGAATACCGTAATCACCCGGCGACCAAGGACATTCCGATCATCGTTCTGTCGACCAAGGAAGACCCGCTGATCAAAAGCGCGGCGTTTTCGGCCGGCGCCAACGACTATCTGGTGAAACTGCCGGACACCATCGAATTGGTCGCGCGCATCCGTTATCACTCGCGTTCCTACATGACCTTGCTGCAACGGGACGCGGCGTACCGTGCGCTGCGGGTCAGCCAGCAGCAGTTGCTCGACACCAACCTGGTGCTGCAACGCCTGATGAACTCCGATGGCCTGACCGGGCTGTCCAACCGTCGACACTTCGATGAGTATCTGGAACTGGAATGGCGACGTTCCCTGCGTGATCAGAGCCAACTGTCGTTGCTGATGATCGACGTCGATTACTTCAAGTCCTATAACGACACGTTTGGTCATGTCGAAGGCGATGAGGCGCTGCGCAAGGTTGCCACGGCGATCCGCGACGCCAGCGCCCGGCCGTCGGACCTGCCGGCGCGTTACGGGGGGGAGGAATTTGCCTTGGTGCTGCCGAACACCTCGCCGGGCGGCGCGCGACTGATGGCGGAGAAGCTGCGCCAGACCGTGGCCGCGCTGAAAATTCCACATATTGCACCGAGCGAAGGCGCGAGCCTGACCATCAGTATCGGTTTGGCGACGATGGTGCCTGAGTCGGGTAGCGATTGCCGGTTGCTGATTTCGGCGGCGGATCGCGGTTTGTATCTGGCCAAGAACAATGGGCGCAATCAGGTCGGCATTGAGTAGTCCACTGTCCCCTGTGGGAGCGGGCTTGCTCGCGAAGGCGACGGCATAGCCAGCAGTAGGGTTGGCTGACCCACCGCATTCGCGAGCAAGCCCGCTCCTGCATTTGCAATACGTCGCCCCAACAGCCGCCAGACGGGCTGCCGTGACAGCGTGATTACGTTATACTCGCCGGCTTTCAAAAGTTCGCCAACGAGTGCTGCCCGTCATGGAAATCAACCCGATCCTGAACACCATCAAGGACCTGTCCGAGCGCTCCGAAACTATTCGGGGGTATCTTTGACTACGATCAAAAGCATGAGCGTCTGACCGAGGTCAATCGCGAGCTTGAAGATCCGAGTGTCTGGAACAAACCTGAATACGCCCAGGAGCTGGGCCGCGAGCGCGCTGCGCTGGCGCAGATCGTCGATACCCTCGACGAACTGAACGGCGGTCTGGCCGATTGCCGCGACCTGCTGGACATGGCTGTCGAAGAAAACGACGAAGGCGCAGTGGGCGATGTTGTCGCCGAGCTGGCCCGTCTCGAGGACAACCTCGCCAAGCTCGAATTTCGCCGCATGTTCAGCCACGAGATGGACCCGAACAACGCCTACCTGGACATCCAGGCCGGTTCCGGCGGCACCGAAGCCCAGGACTGGGCCAACATTCTGCTGCGCATGTACCTGCGCTGGGCTGACAAACGCGGTTTCGACGCGACCATCATGGAACTGTCGGCCGGTGAAGTCGCCGGGATCAAAGGCGCGACCGTGCACATCAAGGGCGAATACGCCTTTGGCTGGCTGCGTACCGAAATCGGCGTACACCGTCTGGTGCGCAAGAGCCCGTTCGACTCCGGCAACCGTCGCCACACTTCGTTCTCGGCGGTTTTCGTCTCGCCAGAGATCGACGACAAGGTGGAAATCGAAATCAACCCGGCAGACCTGCGGATCGACACCTATCGTTCCTCCGGTGCCGGTGGTCAGCACGTAAACACCACCGACTCGGCCGTACGTATTACTCACGTACCGACCAACACCGTGGTCAGTTGCCAGAACGAACGTTCCCAGCACGCCAACAAGGACACCGCCATGAAAATGCTGCGGGCCAAGTTGTACGAGCAGGAAATGCAGAAACGCAACGCAGCGTCCCAGGCGCTGGAGGACACCAAGTCCGATATCGGCTGGGGTCACCAGATCCGCTCCTACGTTCTCGATGCTTCGCGCATCAAGGACCTGCGGACCAACATCGAACGCAGCGACTGCGACAAGGTGCTCGATGGCGACATCGACGACTACCTGGAAGCCAGCCTGAAATCGGGGCTGTAAAGCCGTCAGCCCGACCTTAAGTCCCCCGTCAATGGCGGGGGCAACGAACCTGTGATGGAAAATTTAAAGACATGAGCGACCAACAACTCGATCCGCAAGCCCTGCAACAGGAAGAAAACTCCCTGATCGCCCTGCGCAAGGAAAAGCTTGCTGCCGAGCGCGCCAAGGGCAATGCCTTCCCCAACGACTTCCGCCGCGAAAACTACTGCGAAGAACTGCAGAAGCAATACGCGGACAAGACCAAGGAAGAGCTGGCAGAGGCTGCAATCCCGGTCAAGGTTGCCGGTCGTATCATGCTCAACCGTGGCTCGTTCATGGTGATCCAGGACATGACCGGTCGCATTCAGGTCTACGTCAACCGCAAGACGCTGTCCGAAGAAACCCTGGCCGCGGTGAAAACCTGGGACATGGGCGACATCATTGCCGCTGTTGGCACCCTGGCCCGTTCCGGCAAGGGTGACCTGTACGTTGAAATGACCGACGTGCGCCTGCTGACCAAGTCGCTGCGCCCGTTGCCGGACAAGCACCACGGCCTGACCGACACCGAACAACGCTACCGTCAGCGTTACGTTGACCTGATCGTCAACGAAGACGTGCGCCAGACCTTCCGCGTACGTTCGCAAGTGATCGCGCACATCCGCAGCTTCCTGATGAAGCGCGACTTCCTGGAAGTCGAAACGCCGATGCTGCAGACCATTCCTGGCGGCGCTGCGGCCAAGCCGTTCGAAACCCACCACAACGCGCTGGACATGGAAATGTTCCTGCGTATCGCCCCGGAGCTGTACCTCAAGCGTCTGGTGGTTGGCGGTTTTGAAAAGGTCTTCGAGATCAACCGCAACTTCCGTAACGAAGGCGTTTCGACGCGTCACAACCCGGAATTCACCATGTTGGAGTTCTACCAGGCGTACGCCGACTACGAAGACAACATGGACCTTACCGAAGAACTGTTCCGCGAACTGGCGCAACTGGTGCTGGGCAGCACTGACGTGCCGTACGGTGAAAAGGTGTTCCACTTCGGCGAACCGTTCGTGCGTCTGTCGGTATTCGACTCGATCCTCAAGTACAACCCTGAGCTGAGCGCCGATGACCTGAACGACATCGACAAGGCGCGCGCCATTGCCAAGAAGGCCGGCGCCAAGGTGCTGGGCTTCGAAGGTCTGGGCAAGCTGCAGGTGATGATTTTCGAAGAACTGGTCGAGCACAAACTCGAGCAGCCGCACTTCATCACTCAGTATCCGTTCGAAGTGTCGCCGCTGGCCCGTCGCAACGACGACAACCCGAACGTCACCGACCGTTTCGAGCTGTTCATCGGCGGCCGTGAAATCGCCAACGCCTACTCCGAGTTGAACGACGCCGAAGACCAGGCCGAGCGCTTCATGGCGCAGGTGGCCGACAAGGACGCCGGCGACGACGAAGCCATGCATTACGACGCCGACTTCGTGCGTGCGCTCGAGTACGGCATGCCGCCAACGGCCGGTGAAGGGATCGGCATCGATCGTCTGGTGATGTTGCTGACCAACTCGCCGTCGATTCGCGATGTGATCCTGTTCCCGCACATGCGACCGCAAGCGTAAACGTTTCAGTTAAAAAGCCGCCTAAAACAGGCGGCTTTTTATTGCCCGTCTGGTACAAATGTATCAATTGGTTACTTTTGAAATAGCAGAGGAAGTGCTGTCGTGATGGTTGCAATCGCTCAAGAAGGTGCAGCGGGTATCGCCACTGCGGTCGCTGAAAGTGTTCAGTACCAGGGCCGCAAGGCCAGCCGACAGGGCAGTGAACAGCGTCGACAGGTCATTCTCGACGCGGCGATGCGCATTGTCGTGCGTGATGGCGTGCGTGCCGTGCGCCACCGTGCGGTAGCGGCCGAGGCCGGTGTGCCGCTGTCGGCCACCACGTATTACTTCAAGGACATCGATGACCTGCTCACCGATACCTTCGCCCAATACGTCGAACGCAGCGCGGCCTATATGGCCAAATTGTGGGTCAACAACGAAGGTCTGCTGCGTGAGATGGTCGTCAGTGGCGATGGCAGCCCGGAGTCGCGTTCGCAACTGGCCGACAATATTGCGCGGCTGATGACCGATTATGTCCATCGGCAACTGGTCAACCGTCGCGAGCATTTGATGGCCGAGCAGGCGTTCCGTCAGGAAGCGTTGCTGAACCCGCGCCTGGCCATTCTGGTGCGATCCCATCAGCAGATTTTGCTGCAGGGTACCTGCCAGTTGTTTCAGGTTCTGGGCTCGCGGGAACCGCAGCAGGATGCCAAGGTGTTGACGGCGATTATCGGACGGATGGAATATCAGGGCCTGCTCAACGAAGCCGAGCCTTTGGCCGAGCAGGAAATGCTCGACATTTTGACGCGGTATATGCATTTGGTGCTGGCGTCGGTGTAACCCTCTGAGGCAATCATAATTCCCACGGGGGACTGTGGCGATCTTCAGGGCCGTGATTGTTCATAGGGAGTATTGAATGAAAGCCTGGCGTGGTGTGCTGATCGCCTTGTCGTTGCTGTTGCTCAGTGGCTGTCTGGTGACTTTCAAGGCGCCTCTGGCCAGCAGTGACCCGGCGCCCAAGGGCTTGCTCGGCAAATGGTCGAGCACCAATGCCTGGGGCGAGCCGATGAGCCTTGAGTTGACGCGCGTCGGCAGCAACCGTTATCAGGCCGTCACTTGGTTGAAAGCCAAGCCCCGTGAGCGCGAAGCCTATCCTTTCACGGTGTCCCGTCATGGCAATCGCTGGTATCTGTCAGCGAAAGTACCGGCGCGGTTCGGCGGCCACTACACCATCGCCGGGTTCGAACTCACCGACAAACACGAACTGGTGGTCTACAGCCTCGATCTCGAGCAGATCAACCAAGCGATCAAAGAAAAAGCTCTCGACGGACAGGCCTTCCAGACCGACGATGGCGACGGCGCGCAAGTCGATAGCCCACTCGACAAGGTCGTTGCTTACCTCGACGATCCGGCCAATTCCGATGTGTTCGTCGAGGCTGCGCGCTATCAGCGCCAGCGCGCGGGCAAATAATTCAGTACGTCACGTTTTCTACAGGAGTTTCGGGTGGACGATTACCAGCAGACGATACGCATGTTGTCCGATCGCATTGTGCTGGCGCAGACGCCGATTCGCGTGCTCGATGCGGTCAAGTGGGACGAGAACGTGCGCAAGGGCTTCCTCAAGGCCAAGGGCAAGGAAATGCCCGCGGTGGATCGCGACTACTACCTCAATCGGCCGCTGACCTTCGATTCGAGCAAGGTCAAACTGGAATTCCAGAACATCGAGCGCGACATCACCCGCCAGCTCGGCCAGTTCAATCCGGTCGGGCAGATCATGCGGCGCATGTGCAAGGAATACCGCATGGTGGTGCGCATGCTCGAAGCGCGTGGTACCGAGGATTTCGGACTGATCTCGCAGGAACTGTACGGCGCTGCCTCGGATGCGTTCCACGCTGGCGACCCGACCCTGGCCGACCTCGGCCTGATGATGTCCGACTATTTGAACAACATCGATGGCCGTGGCGACCTGAAGGACGAACCTAAAATCCTCACCGCCAAGGACGCCGTGCACCTGCTGCAAACCCGTCTGAATAAAGTCTTCGGCGAGGCCGAGGAAACCATTCGCGTATTCGAGTCCGACGGCATCGTGGCCGACGCGGCGGCGGGGGCCGACTACATCAAGATCCGTACCGATGCGATGTTTAACGACCGCGACGTACGTGCGCTGGAGGTTCACGAAGGCCTGGTGCACGTCGGCACCACGCTCAACGGTTTGAACCAACCGATCTGCACCTTCCTGTCCAAGGGGCCGCCCTCATCGACGGTGACCCAGGAAGGCCTGGCGATCCTGATGGAAATCATCACCTTCGCCTCCTACCCGAGTCGTTTGCGCAAACTGACCAACCGCACCCGCGCCATCCACATGGTCGAGGAGGGCGCGGACTTCTTGCAGGTGTTCGAGTTCTTCCGCGAGCAGGGCTTTGAAATGGCCGAAAGCTACGGCAACGCCAGTCGGGTTTTCCGGGGTTCGACACCGACTGGTCTGCCATTCACCAAAGACTTGTCCTACCTCAAGGGCTTTATCATGGTTTACAACTACATTCAGTTGGCCGTGCGTAAGGGCAAGCTTGAGCAGATTCCGTTGCTGTTCTGCGGCAAGACCACGCTGGAGGACATGCGCACGATGCGCCAATTGGTCGATGAAGGGCTGGTAGTGCCGCCCAAGTATTTGCCGGACCAGTTCCGCGACTTGAACGCGTTGTCGGCGTGGATGTGCTTCTCCAACTTCCTCAACCATTTGAGCCTGGACCGGATCGAAGCGGATTACTCCAACATCCTTTGAACCAACACAAAACCCTTGTAGGAGTGAGCAGGCTCACGCCTACAGTTTTCAATCGTGTACCAACCCGAATTTTCGCGAGGTTTCACCGGATGAGAATCCTCGGCATCTTTTGCCTGCTCCTGACCCTCGGCGGTTGCAGTTCGCTGTTGTTCTACCCGGAACCCGGTCAGGTCTTCACCCCGGAAAAAGCCAAACTCCAATACCGCACCGTCACGCTGGTGACGGCTGATGGCCTCAAGCTCAATGCCTGGTGGCTGCCGGCCAAGCCCGGCGTAGACGTCAAAGGCACGGTGCTGCACTTACACGGCAACGGCGGCAATCTGCCGATGCACTTGGGCGGGAGTTGGTGGTTGCCGAAAAACGGCTATCAGGTATTGCTGGTCGACTATCGCGGCTACGGCCTGTCCGAGGGCGAACCGAGCCTGCCGGCGATCTATCAGGACATCGACGCGGCGTTCGCCTGGCTGGACAAAGCGCCTGAGGTCAAAGGCAAGCCGCTGGTCCTTCTCGGTCAAAGCCTGGGGGGGGCGATGGCCGTGCATTGGCTGGTACAGCATCCGCAGCGACAGAAACAGCTCAAGGCCTTGGTGCTCGACGGTGTGCCTGCCAGCTATCGAAGCGTCGGCCAATATGCGCTCAGTACCTCGTGGCTGACCTGGCCGTTTCAGGTGCCGCTGTCGTGGCTGGTGCCGGACGGCGACAGTGCGATCTACTCGATGCCGCAACTCAACGGCGTGCCGAAACTGATGTTCCACAGCATCGACGATCCGCTGGTGCCGCTTTCCAATGGCATCCGTCTGTATCAAGCTGCGCCGCCGCCGCGCGTTCTGCAGTTGACCCGTGGCGGCCATGTGCAGACGTTCGGCGATCCGGTGTGGCGTCAGGTGATGCTGCGCTATCTAGACGATCCCGAGCATTTCAACGGCCTGCGCCGTCTCGGCGAAATCCCCAATTACCCGCCACCCCCGAATTCTGAAAACGAGAGTCCGCAATGAGTGAAGAACGCAACGCTATCCCGCTGATCATCACCGGTATCTGCAGCATCCTCGGCACCGTGGGTGCCCTGTGGTACTACGGCTACCTGCACTTCGCCAAACCCGAGGATGCGTTGCTGCTCAACGAATTCACCATGCTCAAAACCTTGCCGGGCGAGGACTACAAAGTCTCGCTGGACCCGGCAGCGCAAGTGGCGCAGTGCATTGACGGGGTACTGGTGCTGTTCGATACCGAGCAGAAAGGTTTGACCGGTGTGCTGATCAACGGCCAGAAGAAAGCGGTGCGCTGCATGGGGCAGGAAACGCCGCAAAAACTCGAGCAATAACCGCCCCTACCCAAGGCCCACTAAAAAGCCCCGCCTGATCACTCAGGCGGGGCTTTTGCGTTACTGCTTACAGCTTAGTTCGAGCTGACAGCCGAACGTGGCATCACTGGCTGGTTGTCGTTGGAAATGGTCACTTCCACACGACGGTTCATCGCACGGCCCGACACGCTGCCGTTATCGGCAACCGGATATTCCTGGCCGTAGCCCTGAACCACGATGCGCGCAGGATCTACGCCCATTTTGATCAGCGCGACCTGTACCGACGTCGCACGACGCTCGGACAGCGACTGGTTGTACGACGCGGCGCCAGTGCTGTCGGTGTAACCCTCGACGATCACTTTGCGATCAGGGTTTTGCTGGAGGAACTGCGCCAGTTTGTTGATGTTCACCAGACCGCTGGATTTCAGGTCAGCCTTGTTGGTGGCAAAAAGCACGTCACCGAAAGTCACCAGCGTACCGCGATCAGTCTGCTTGGCGTTCAGGCTTTGCTGCAGCTGTTTGATCTGCTGGTCACGAGCATCCAGACGCGCCTGGGCACGTTGGGCTGCGGCGTTCTTCAGATTGTTCTCAGCGGTACGCAGGGCGATGGTCTGCTTGGCCACTTCCACGCGCTGGTTGGTCAGGTAGGCCAGTTGGTCAACCTTGGCCGCGTCTTGCTTGTCCATGTAGGCCTTGTCGGCCTTGTCCAGATAATCGCTGGCATCTTTGGTTTCCAGCGCTGCCACTTTGCTCGCTTGCGGGTTGGCTTGCAGGCCGGCGTAGTTGGTGCGCGCCTGTTCCAGGTTCGGGTTAGGCGGGGTAGAGCAGGCAGCCAAGGCAACGCTTGCGGCCAGGAGAGCGGGAATCATCAATTGCTTACGCATAATTTTTCGTCCTTTCTATCGATAAGAGTTTCAGCTTTGCAGTCCGGATGCGCGCTTATTGCACGGTGCGCTGACTTTCCTGACGCAGTTCCTGAATACCTTTCTGGGAATCCTTCACCGCTCGCTCGGCTTTCATGGCTTGTGCCTTGCGTTCGGCGACACGGGCATCCCACTCGGCTTGTTCGGCGAGGACGCGGGCTTCGTCATACTTCTTATCGTGCATGGCGATTTCGGCTTGTTTGAGTTTGTCCTGCGCTTGCTTCATCTCCACAGCAGCGAACTCAGTACCACCGGCGCTGACCGCGCTGTTCACGGCCGATTGAGTCACGGCGTATTGCTCGCTCGGTGGATTGCCTGCGCAACCGGCCAGCACGAAGCTGGTGCCGATGGCCAGAGCAGCCAGTTTCAGACCGCGCAAGTGAGAGAACGAGGTTTGGGTCTTCATGGTCTTCAACTCCATTGTTTAACTCCTGATAAAACCGAAAATCCATCCTGGTCGAGGAGCCGCAAGCATCATGTGGCAGCGCGTTTTTGAAACGCTCGTTCCAGGCGTGGTTACAGGTTCCGACCGGAGGCGTTTTTCAAAAGTTCAGAAAAGATGGCCTATCGCCAAAAAGAAATCTGACCGAATGGACAGGGCTCTAAAGCGGGAACTTTGGCGATTTTGAGTGGTACGCGCGGGAGTTTTTGCAGCCCGAAAACACACCCTGCCAAAGGGAGAGATTCGGTCAATGTGGGAGCGGGCTTGCTCGCGAAAGCCTCGAGTCAGTCGACAGAAATGCCGACTGCCAGAGCACGTTCGCGAGCAAGCCCGCTTGCGTCCAGACCTATGTCCGATCAGTGTTTTTGCTTGTTCCCAGCCGACGACAAGTCCTGCAAATGCCTGCGCGAGAGGGCGAGAAAGCGCGGGGTCGGCCCGACGTCTTCGTACAGTGGATCACCTTCCTCGTCAGTCGCGACCACGGTTGAGCCTTTCACATAGGGCAGGCTCGCTTCGAACTCCTCAAGCGCAGCGCCAAGCAGTTCGCCAAGCAGTTCTTCGGGGTGGCGTTTGGGGTACATCTCGGCAATTGCCGCCAGGCGCGCGGCGGCCTCGACGTCCAGATGAATCGTGTAGCCCGTGTCGGTCATACGACCTTTGGCGTTTTCTTCCCAATGCTGGGCGAGTTCACGGATTTTCATAATGACCTCATGTCGCACCTGATCAAAGCAGGCCAGGGGGAGTGTCCGGCGGGGCCGGCGGCAAGCCGTTGTGCGGCTCAGTGTTGAGACTAGCTTTCGGCCACAAGGTTTAAAGTCCCTTCGTCGCCTGCTTGTAAGAAGCGGCGCAGAGCGGCACTCTCTAGGTCATGCACTCGTTTCTAAGCCGTCCGGATTACTGCTGGAGAACTGCTGATGACTGATATTGATGCACGCTTGCGCGAGGATGTTCACCTGCTCGGAGAGCTGTTGGGCAATACCATTCGAGACCAGTATGGCGAGGATTTTCTCGACAAGATCGAGCAGATCCGCAAGGGTGCCAAGGCCGACCGGGGAGGCTCCACGGACGCTGAACTCAGTGCCAGCCTCAATCAATTGAGCGAAGACGAATTGCTTCCCGTGGCGCGGGCGTTCAACCAGTTCCTGAACCTGGCGAACATCGCCGAGCAGTATCAGTTGATTCATCGCCGTGAAGAGTCGCAGCCTGCGCCGTTCGAATCCCGTGTCTTGCCCGAATTGCTTGCGCGCCTGCGCAACGAAGGCCACAGCGCCGAATCGCTGGCCCGGCAACTGGCGAGGCTGGAAATCGAATTGGTGCTGACCGCACACCCGACCGAGGTCGCCCGCCGCACGCTGATCCAGAAATACGACGCGATTGCCGCGCAACTCGCCGCTCAGGATCACCGTGACCTGACCACGGCCGAACGCGAGCAGATCCAGAACACCCTGCAACGGCTGATCGCTGAAGCCTGGCACACCGAAGAAATCCGCCGCACGCGCCCGACACCGGTCGACGAAGCCAAGTGGGGCTTTGCCGTGATCGAGCACTCGCTGTGGCAGGCAGTTCCCAACCACATGCGCAAGGCTGATCAGGCGCTGCACGCGGCTACCGGCCTGCGGTTGCCGCTTGAAGCCGCACCGATTCGATTCGCGTCCTGGATGGGCGGCGACCGCGACGGCAACCCCAACGTCACGGCAGCGGTGACTCGCGAAGTGTTGCTGCTGGCGCGCTGGATGGCGGCGGATTTGTACCTGCGCGATGTCGATCACCTGGCGGCCGAGTTGTCGATGCAGCAGGCCAGCGACGCGCTGAAAGCCAAGGCCGGCGACAGCGCCGAGCCGTATCGTGCGGTGCTCAAGCAATTGCGCGAACGCCTGCGTGCCACCCGCAACTGGGCGCATGCGTCGCTGACGGCGGCGACACCGGCGCCTGCCGATGTGCTGCACAACAACCGCGATCTGCTTGATCCATTGGAACTGTGCTTCAACTCGCTGCATGAGTGCGGCATGGGCGTGATTGCCGACGGGCCGCTGCTCGATTGCCTGCGCCGGGCCGTAACCTTCGGCCTGTTTCTGGTGCGCCTGGATGTGCGTCAGGATTCGTCGCGGCACAGTTCGGCCATGACTGAAATCACCGACTATCTTGGGCTCGGTCGTTACGAAGACTGGGACGAAGAGCAGCGCATCACCTTCCTGACCCGCGAGCTGAGCAATCGTCGGCCGTTGCTGCCGGCGCATTTCAAACCGTCCGCCGACACTGCGGAAGTGCTCGCCACTTGCAAGGAAATTGCCGCCGCGCCGGGCGCCTCGCTGGGATCCTACGTGATCTCGATGGCCGGCGCGGCTTCCGATGTGCTCGCCGTGCAATTGCTGCTCAAAGAGTCCGGCGTGTTGCGGCCAATGCGCGTCGTGCCGCTGTTCGAAACCCTGGCTGACCTCGATAACGCCGGGCCGGTGATGGAGCGTCTGTTGCTGCTGCCGGGCTATCGCGCGCGGCTGCAAGGCCCGCAGGAAGTCATGATCGGTTACTCCGACTCGGCCAAGGACGCCGGCACGACGGCAGCGGCCTGGGCGCAATACCGCGCGCAGGAGCGGCTGGTGGACATTTGCCGCGAGCAGCAAGTCGAACTGCTGTTGTTCCATGGTCGTGGCGGCACCGTGGGACGTGGCGGTGGCCCGGCGCACGCGGCGATTCTGTCGCAGCCACCGGGATCGGTCGCGGGGCGTTTCCGCACCACCGAGCAGGGCGAAATGATTCGTTTCAAATTCGGTCTGCCGGACATTGCCGAACAAAACCTCAATCTGTATCTCGCCGCTGTGCTCGAAGCCACGTTGCTGCCACCGCCGCCGCCAACGCCTCAATGGCGCCATCTGATGGATGAACTGGCGGCCGACGGCGTCAGCGCTTATCGCAAAGTCGTGCGCGAGAATCCGCAGTTCGTCGAGTATTTCCGTCAGTCCACGCCGGAGCAGGAATTGGGCCGGTTGCCGCTCGGCAGCCGGCCTGCCAAGCGCCGTGCTGGCGGGATTGAAAGCCTGCGGGCGATCCCGTGGATCTTCGGCTGGACGCAAACGCGCTTGATGCTGCCGGCCTGGCTCGGCTGGGAATCGGCGCTGAGCAAGGCGCTGGAACGCGGCGAGGGCGAGTTGCTGGGGCAGATGCGTGAGCAATGGCCGTTCTTCCGCACGCGTATCGACATGCTGGAAATGGTCCTGGCCAAGGCTGACGCCGATATTGCGCTGTCCTACGACGAGCGTCTGGTCGAGCCGGAATTGCTGCCGTTGGGTGCGCACTTACGCGACCTATTGTCGCAGGCATGCTCGGTGGTACTTGGGTTGACCGGTCAGTCGCAGTTGCTGGCACACAGTCCGGACACCCTTGAATTCATCCGTCTGCGCAACACCTATCTCGACCCGCTGCATCTATTACAAGCCGAATTGCTGGCACGTTCGCGACAGCAGCATGTCGAGCAGGGCAGCCCGGTGGAACAGGCGTTACTGGTGTCTGTGGCGGGCATTGCCGCCGGTTTGCGTAATACCGGCTAAGGTTTTTGCCGTGGCATGCGGTGCCCGGAGTCAACGCCGGGTGCCGCTTCGCACGCTGAGGAAAGTGCCGCCAGGCGACAGTAAGTGACGGGGTTGCGACTTGGGTCACCGCGTCGCGAGGTCGCGGCAGGCGCGGGTTTCTCCGACTTTTGGCGTCTTGTGTGGGCGCAGCCTGCTGTGTATCTTGATCAGCCTTTGGCCGTTTCTGCGGCCACGACCCGTATTTTTCAGGAATCGTCCCATGCGGCGAGTCCTTTGTTTTGTAAAAGCTTTTTATAAAAAAATTGAGGAGCACATCTAATGCGCGTCATTCTGCTGGGAGCTCCCGGGGCCGGTAAAGGTACTCAGGCTAAGTTCATCACCGAAAAATTCGGCATTCCGCAAATCTCCACCGGTGACATGCTGCGTGCAGCGGTCAAGGCCGGCACTCCACTGGGCGTTCAAGCCAAAAGCATCATGGATGCCGGCGGCCTGGTGTCGGATGATCTGATCATCGCACTGGTTCAGGATCGTATCGCGCAACCTGACTGCGCCAACGGCTTCCTGTTCGACGGCTTCCCGCGCACCATTCCGCAGGCCGAAGCACTGGTGACTGCTGGCGTCGAGTTGGACGCCGTGGTTGAAATTGCCGTTGAAGACGAAGAAATCGTTCAGCGCATCGCTGGCCGTCGTGTTCACGAAGCCAGCGGCCGGGTGTATCACATCGTCTACAACCCGCCGAAAATCGCAGGCAAAGACGACATCACCGGCGAAGAGCTGGTACAGCGCAAGGACGACACCGAAGAAACCGTGCGTCATCGCCTGTCGGTCTACCATTCGCAGACCAAGCCGCTGGTGGACTTCTACCAGAAGCTGTCGGCTGCCAACGGCAAGCCGAAGTGCAGCCACATCCCGGGCGTTGGTTCGGTAGAAGCAATCACCGCCAAGGTGCTTGAAGCGCTGAGCTGAAAAAGCTGATTAGCTGCATCATCCACGGCCCGCTTGCGGGCCGTAGTTGTTTATACTGACGCACTTTTTCCCCACCCCTGTTTTGGATACATCGATGAGCACCTTGCTGGCCCTGGACACCGCGACTGAAGCTTGCTCCGTTGCCTTGCTGCATGACGGCAAGGTCACGAGCCATTACGAGGTGATTCCGCGCCTGCACGCGCAAAAGCTGCTGCCGATGATCCAGCAATTGCTGGCCGATGCCGGTACCACGTTGCAAGCGGTGGATGCTATTGCCTTCGGTCGTGGGCCGGGTGCGTTTACCGGTGTGCGGATTGCCATCGGTGTGGTGCAGGGCTTGGCGTTCGCGCTGGATCGTCCGGTGCTGCCGGTGTCCAACCTGGCCGTGTTGGCGCAACGTGCGTTTCGCGAGCAGGGTGTGAGCCAGGTTGCAGCGGCGATCGATGCGCGCATGGACGAAGTGTATTGGGGCTGCTATCGCGAGACGGCGGGGGAGATGCGTCTGGTCGGCGCCGAAGCAGTGCTGCCGCCGGAAGTCGCGGCGCTGCCGGTCGATGGCAGTGGCGAATGGTTCGGTGCCGGCACTGGCTGGGGCTATGGTGAGCGTATCGCAGTGAACCTGAGCGGTTCAGACGCGGGCATGCTGCCCCACGCCGAAGACCTGTTGACCTTGGCACGCTTTGCTTGGGAGCGCGGCGAAACGATTCCGGCCGATGATGCGCAGCCGGTTTACCTGCGCGATAAAGTGGCTACCCCCAAGGCCCGCTGATTCACCCAAAAACCTGTGGGAGCGAGCAAGCTTGCTCCCACAGTGAATAGTGCTCTGCCTGAAGTCTGCCAATCGTCAGTTTCTAACCCCACGTTTTAAACCTTTTGCGCTTTATGTGTTCTAGTTATCACTCGGCAGTTTGCTAAGTCGGTCAAGTGCCGCTAAATTGCCATCATTGATACCGAGCATGAATTTATGCGTATAGACGGCGTTTCCTCTCAGTCCTACCCCATCAAGCGCAAGCCTCGCAAAGGCAATGTGGCGCAGGAAGAAACCGTCGACGATATCGACGGCGAGTTGGAATTCCCCACCGAAGAGCAACTGGCCGCCCGTGCTGCCAAAGCCTCTGCGCAACGCTTGAGCAATCTGCCTGCCCGTCAGCAAGACATGATCTACCACCGTGCGATGAAGAAAAGCGTAGCCATGGCCTTGGCCAGCTACCTGAGCACTGCCGGTTTTGTCGATTGGGATGCGGACGTGCTGGGCCTCGACCTTTACATCTGATGGCTCTGCCTTACTACCTCGGTTGCCCGTCCTGGAGCGAAAACGCCTGGCGCGAGTATCTGTATCCGGAAGACGCCAAAACCTCTGACTTCCTCAGCCTCTATTGCCAAGTGTTCAACGCCGTGGAAGGCAACACGACCTTCTACGCCAGTCCTTCGCCGGCCACTGTGCAGCGTTGGGCGGACGTCATGCCTGAACACTTTCGCTTCACTGCCAAGTTCCCCGGCGACATTAGCCACAGCGGTGACCTGCGCGAGCAACTGACCGCTGCCCAAACCTTCCAGCAGTTACTCAAACCCCTCGGCGAGCGTGTCTCGCCGCTGTGGCTGCAATTGTCGAAAAGCTTCACGCCGCATCGGTTGCCGGAGTTGGCGGCGTTTATCGATGCGCTGGACTGCCCGCTGGCGGTTGAGGTGCGGCATGAGCAGTTCTTCGCCAAGGGCGAGAGCGAGCGCCTGCTCAATCGGCTGCTGCTCGATCGTGGGGTTGAGCGTATCTGTCTCGACCCGCGAGCGCTGTTCAGTTGCCTGTCGACCGAGTCTTCGGTGATTCACGCTCAATCGAAAAAGCCGCGTGTACCGACGCGTCCAGCGGCGTTCACGCAGTTCCCGCAAGTGCGCTTTATTGGTCATCCCGAGCTTGAGGCCAACGATGCGTTCCTGGTGCCGTGGGTGGCGAAAATCGCCGAGTGGATAGAAGAAGGCCGCACGCCATACATCTTCCTGCACACTGCCGACAACCTGCTGGCGGCGAAGTTGGCGCAACGTTTTCATGTACAACTGATGCAACGTTTGCCTGGCTTGCCATCGCTGCCTGAGCTATACAGAGAGCCCGCCGCGGAGCAACTTGGCCTGCTCTGAGGCGGGTTTATTCATCTGCCCCGGAGCTGCCAATGGACGCGCAAACCCGCAAAGCCCACGCCTTCAAAGCCCTGCATGAACGCCCGGGGATTTTCGTTATTCCCAATCCGTGGGACGCCGGTTCAGCGAAGATGCTCGCCAGCCTTGGCTATCAGGCACTGGCGACGACCAGCGCCGGTTACGCATTTTCCCAGGGCAAAGCCGATGGTGCTTTGAGTCTCGATGAGACGTTGGCGAATGTCCGCGCGATTGTCGCAGCCACCGATTTGCCGGTAGCGGTGGATCTGGAAAACGGTTTCGCCGATGACCCGGTCGAATGCGCCCAAAGCGTATTGCGCGCAGCCGAAGCGGGCGCGGTAGGCGCCTCAATCGAAGACGCCACCGGCCGTGAAGACGCCCCGATCTATTGCTTTGAACACGCCGTGGCGCGCGTCGAAGCCGCCGTCGCTGCCGTACGCACGTTGCCGTTTCCCTTCAGCCTGACGGCCCGTGCGGAAAACTATCTGCACGGCAATCCCGATATCAATGACACCGTCCGCCGCTTGCAGGCTTTTGCCGAGGCGGGCGCCGACGTGCTGTATGCGCCCGGCTTGCGCAATGCTGACGAAGTGCTGGCGGTGGTGCGTGCGGTGGCCCCCAAACCGGTCAACGTCCTGATGTCCGGCGGGCTGAAGATGACGGTGCAGCAACTGGAAGACATCGGTGTGCGGCGGATCAGTACCGGTTCGGCATTGGCCCTGGCCGCGTTCGGCGAATTCTTCCGTGCGGCTGAAGAAATCCAGCAATCGGGCACATTCGGTTTTACGTCGCAGTCGATGCCTTACGCCAAGGCCAATCAGTTTTTCAAAGGCTGAACAGGGTGCGATGGATTCCATGGGCTGTGCTGCTGGTCATTGTCGGCGCCATGGTCAGTGTCTGGCGTGGTTGGCTGCCAGTGCCGCCCGAGTGGAACCCGTGGGCGCCGCTGGATGTAAAGGCTGCACCCAATTGGCTGACCGGTTACAAGCTGATGCGCTTGCGCGGTGACCCAGAGCTGTGTGCGCAAGCACTGGCCAGCTCGGCGTTGCGCGTGACGACGCAAGCGGACAGCCCCGACGCCAAGTGCCCGCTGATTGGCGCTTTGCGCGTTCAGGGTGCAGAGGTGGCCCTGAGCAGCAGCTTCCTCGCCAGTTGCCCGTTGGCGGTGGCTTACGCGATGTTCGAGCGACACACCCTGCAACCCGCCGCGCAGGCCGTTTACGGCGAGAACGTCGCACGCCTGGATCACCTCGGCAGTTTCGCTTGCCGCAATCTTTACAACCGCGAGAGCGGCGCGCTCAGCCGGCATGCCAGTGCCGATGCGCTGGATATCGCCGGTTTTCGTCTGGCGAGCGGTCGCCGTGTCAGCGTGCTAAAGGATTGGCCCAAGCAGAATCAGGACGCACAGTTTCTGCGTCAGGTGCGTGATGGCGCGTGCAAGGCATTCAGTGTGGTGTTGAGCCCGGATTACAACGCGGCGCATCGCAATCATTTTCATGTCGATATCGGGCGCTGGAGCGTGTGTCGCTGAGGCTTAGGCGGCGATGCGCAGGTTCTGCAAAACGATCGGGCGTGCCCAGCCGTTATCGAAGTCCAGCGCCTTTTGCTGTTCGGCGATTTCTTGCGGCGAGAACGGCGGGAATGGCTTGTCCAGCAAGTCCAGATCGAACTCGGCAATCGGCAAGTACAGTGGACGCTTGTGCGGCGCAGCGCCTGGCTCCGGAATCGGCTGACCATTGTTGATCACGATCGGGCGAACCCAACTGCTGTCGAAATCCTGCTGCTCTTGCTGAGCTTTGATTTCTTCCGGCGGGAACGGTGGGAATGGCTTGTCGGCCAGTTCCATTTCGAACTCGGCGATTGGCAGGAACAGCGGCTCCGGCGGACGCACTTCGGTTTCAACGACTTCGCATTCACGCTGGCTGACGATATGCGCGTGCAGTTCGCTGCCCAGGGTCGGCTCTTCAGGGCTGTTCAGGTCAACCGGTGGAAACGTGCCGCAGGCGGGCACCACTTCACTCGTCTGTTCGGCCAGGGCCTGGGCAAAGAAATCCTGCCACAGGTGACTGACGCCGCTCAGTGCTTGAGTATTTTGACGGCTGAAATCGCCATGGGGCGAGATGTAGCCAATCGATGTGGGAAGAATGCCTGACATTTTTTTCGGTTGACGCTCAGCTCTGGCAAAATGCGCGTTGATTGGGTTATCGGCGGTTTCTGCCGATCCTTAACTTTTTTGAGCGTGTTTTCCATGATTGAGCAACCCGCGGCCTGCCGCATCCATGTCCAGGCCCTTGGCCCGATGTTTGAAGCGCAGGCCGAGCAGTGGGCCAAGCGTCTGGGCCTGCCGTTGCAAGTGGCTGATGGCGAGTTTGCCTTGCAGGTCGGCGAGCAGGGTTTGCAACTCCAGCAACTGGGGCCGGATGCGCCGGGGCCTGTGCGCGTGGACTTTGTCGAGGGCGGTGCGGCGCATCGTCGTTTATACGGCGGTGGCAGCGGGCAGATGATCGCCAAGGCTGTCGGCATTGCCCAAGGTGTGCGCCCGCGGGTGTTGGATGCCACAGCAGGGCTGGGCAAGGATGCGTTCGTGCTGGCGAGTCTGGGGTGCGAGATGAGCCTGATCGAGCGCCAGCCGCTGATCGGTGCGTTGCTGGAGGATGGCCTGGCGCGCGCGGCGGAAGATTTCGACGTGGCGCCGATTGTGGCGCGGATGAAGTTGCTCAAGGGCAACTCCATCGAGGTCATGCGCCACTGGGAGGGCGAGCCGCCGCAAGTGATCTACCTTGATCCGATGTTCCCGCATCGGGAGAAAACCGCGTTGGTGAAGAAGGAAATGCGCCTGTTCCGGCCGCTGGTTGGTGATGATCCGGATGCACCGGCGTTGCTTGAAGCGGCGTTGGCACTGGCCACGCACCGGGTGGTGGTCAAGCGGCCGCGCAAGGCGCCGTGCATCGACGGGCCGAAGCCGAGTCATGCGCTGGATGGCAAGTCCAGCCGGTATGACATTTACCCGAAGAAGGCGCTCAAGGCTTAAGACCGCGTCGCTGCCATCGCTAGCCTGCTAGCGATGGGGCCGGCCAATACAGCGCAAAACTCAGGGCCGATACGCCCGCATAAACAATCCCACGACTTCCTGCACATGGCTCTGCGCCGCCTCGTCAGTCAACGGCTCCCCACAGCCATACAACAAGCGAAAATTGCCCGCGCCCTTGATCAGGCAGAAGAAATGCTCAGCCGCGTTACGCGGCAGGTCGATGTTCAGCGCGCCGCTTTCGTGGATCTGCGTCAACAGCCGCTCCATCCCTTGCACCATGCGCTCGGGGCCGGCCTCAAAGAAAATCTGCGACAGTTTTGGATCCTGCGCGCCCAGTGCCATGATCAGGCGATGCAGATTCACCGATTCATTGCTGTTGATCAGGTGATGAAAGCCCCGGGCAATGTTCAGCAACACATTTTCCACGGCAATGCCGTCCGGCAATTCGAAGAACAACGGCGGTAATTGTTCCTCGCATTTGGCCACCACGGCGGCGGAGAACAGTGTCTCCTTATCGGTGAAATGGCTGTAGACCGTCAGCTTCGACACGCCGGCCTCGGCGGCCACCGCGTCCATGCTGGTGTTGGCATAGCCATGACTCAGAAACAGAATTTTCGCCGCATCGAGAATCGCCTGACGTTTGGCCAGATCCTTGGGGCGGCCCGGGCCGTTTGGAACTGCAAGATTGTTCGACATTCTTCGCTTTTATTACTGGACTGGTGAGTTTGCTATTAATAACATACCGGCCAGTATAATTATTCCAAGCACCATTAGCGAAAGGTCCGTCACCATGTCCCGCCATGCACTGCACCTCACGTGGCCATTTGCGTTGCCAGTCAGCCTGGTTTTTTTACTGTCCGCATGTGGCCAGGAAGAGGCAGCGCCCGTTACCGTGCGACCGGCGATGGTGGTGCAGCCAGAGCCTTCGGCGCAGACGATGGAAAGCTATCCGGGCGAAGTGCGCGCCCGTTACGAACCTGATCTGGCGTTCCGCATCGGTGGAAAAGTCAGCCGACGACTGGTCGAGGAAGGTCAGCGCGTGAAGGCCGATCAGCCGCTCGCCGAACTTGATCCCCAAGACGTACGCCTGCAACTGGAAGCGACTCGCGCCCAAGTCTCTGCCGCTGAGGCCAATCTCACTCTGGTGCGCGCCGAACGTGACCGCTACAAGACGCTGATGGATCGGCAGATGGTCAGCCGCTCGGCCTACGACAACGCCGAAAACCTTTATCGCTCCGGCGAAGCCCGCCTCAAACAGATCAAAGCCCAATTCAACGTTTCGACCAATCAGGCCAGTTACGCCGTGTTGCGTGCGCCCCAGGACGGTGTGGTTGCCAAGCGCTCGGTGGAAGTGGGGCAGGTGGTCGCCGCAGGGCAGACGGTGTTTACACTCGCCGCCGATGGTGAGCGTGAAGTGCTGATCAGCCTGCCGGAACAGAGTTTTGGCAGGTTCAAGGTCGGTCAGCCGGTTACCGTAGAGCTCTGGACGCAGCAGAACCAGCGCTTCGCCGGGCAGATTCGTGAGCTGTCGCCATCCGCCGATCCCAAATCCCGCACCTTCGCTGCCCGTATCTCTTTCACCAGTGGCAAAGTCCCGGCCGAACTCGGCCAGAGTGCGCGTGTGTTCGTGCAATCAGCCAATACCGCGTCGCTATCGGTGCCGCTTTCGGCACTGACGGCCGAGAACGGTGCGACCTACGTCTGGGTCGTCAGCGCCAACAACACCTTGAAGAAGACCCCCGTGCGAGTCGGCCCATTCGGTGAAAAAACCGTGCCGGTGCTCGAAGGCCTCAATGCCAGCGACTGGGTCGTGGCTGCCGGCGTGCATGTGCTCCTCGAAGGGCAGCAGGTGCGCCCCGTGGATCGTTCCAACCGTGTGGTCAATCTGGCGGACAAGGAGTAAGTCCCGATGCGCTTCAACCTTTCCGAATGGGCGCTGCGTAATCGCCAGATCGTACTGTTCCTGATGCTTTTGCTGGCCATCGTCGGTGCGTTGTCCTACACCAAACTCGGCCAAAGTGAAGACCCGCCGTTCACCTTCAAGGCCATGGTGATTCAAACCCGTTGGCCAGGGGCGACCGCGCAGGAAGTCTCACGGCAGGTCACTGAACGCATCGAAAAGAAACTGATGGAAACCGGTGAGTACGAGCGCATTGTTTCGTTCTCTCGTCCTGGTGAGTCTCAAGTCACCTTCATTGCGCGCGACTCGATGCATTCGGTGGAGATTCCCGATCTCTGGTATCAGGTACGCAAGAAAATCAGCGACATCCGCCAGACGCTGCCGCCGGGCATTCAGGGGCCGTTTTTCAACGATGAATTTGGCACGACCTTCGGCAATATCTACGCGCTGACCGGCGACGGTTTCGACTACGCCGTGCTCAAGGATTACGCCGATCGCATCCAGATCCAGCTGCAACGGGTAAAGGATGTCGGCAAGGTCGATTTGCTCGGTTTGCAGGACGAGAAAATCTGGGTCGAGCTGTCGAACGTCAAACTCGCCACCCTCGGTTTACCGCTGGCGGCGGTGCAACAGGCGCTGGAGGAACAGAATGCGGTGTCCACGGCGGGTTTCTTTGAGACGCCTACCGAGCGCTTGCAGCTAAGGGTTTCGGGGAATTTTCAGACGGTCGATGAGATCAGGAACTTCCCCATCCGGGTCGGTGATCGCACGTTCCGTATCTGCGATGTCGCCGACGTGCGGCGTGGATTCAACGATCCGCCGGCGCCGCGCATGCGCTTCATGGGCGAAGATGCGATCGGCCTGGCGGTGGCGATGAAGGGCGGCGGTGACATTCTGGTACTGGGTAAGGCGCTGGAAGGCGAGTTCTCGCGTATCCAGAAAAACCTCCCGGCCGGTATGCAACTGCGCAAGGTGTCTGACCAACCGGCAGCAGTGAAAACCGGGGTTGGCGAGTTTGTCCAGGTGTTGGTCGAGGCGCTGGCGATTGTGTTGCTGGTGAGCTTCTTCTCCTTGGGCGTGCGCACCGGCATGGTCGTGGCGCTGACCATTCCGCTGGTCTTGGCGATGACCTTTGCCTGCATGTATTACCTGGGTATCGGCCTGCACAAAATCTCCCTCGGTGCGCTGGTTCTGGCGCTGGGCTTGCTGGTGGACGACGCGATCATTGCCGTGGAGATGATGGCGATCAAAATGGAACAGGGCTTCGACCGGATCAAGGCCGCGAGCTACGCCTGGACCAGCACCGCGTTCCCCATGCTCACCGGAACGCTGATTACCGCCGCAGGCTTTCTGCCGATTGCCACGGCGCAGTCCGGCACCGGTGAGTACACCCGCTCTATTTTCCAGGTGGTGACCATCGCGCTGCTTGCTTCGTGGGTGGCAGCGGTGGTGTTCGTGCCGTATCTGGGTGAAAAACTGCTGCCGGATCTGGCGAAAATTCATGCCGCCAAACACGGTGCCGGGGACGGTCAGTCGGACCCTTATGGCACACCGTTCTATCAGCGCGTTCGACGTCTGGTGGAGTGGTGTGTGGTCCATCGTAAAACCGTGATCGTGCTGACGTTGGGGCTGTTTATCGCGTCGGTGATGTTGTTCCGCTTCGTGCCGCAGCAGTTCTTCCCGGCCTCAAATCGACTGGAATTGATGGTCGATCTGAAACTCGCCGAGGGCGCTTCGTTGGCCAATACCACCGGTGAGGTCAAGCGGCTTGAAGCAATACTCAAGGAGCATGCCGGCATCGATAACTATGTGGCCTATGTCGGCACCGGTTCGCCGCGTTTCTATTTGCCGCTGGACCAGCAACTGCCTGCGGCGAGCTTCGCCCAGTTTGTGGTGTTGGCCAAAAATATCGAAGAGCGTGAAGCGCTGCGAACCTGGTTGATCGATACGCTCAACGAACAGTTTCCGGCGCTGCGTTCGCGGGTGACACGTCTGGAAAATGGCCCGCCCGTGGGGTATCCGGTGCAGTTTCGCGTCACGGGTGAGCACATCGAAGAAGTTCGTGCGCTTGCCCGCAAGGTGGCGGCCAAGGTGCGCGAGAATCCCCATGTGGTCAATGTGCATCTGGACTGGGAAGAACCGAGCAAAGTGATCTACCTGAACATCGATCAGGATCGCGCTCGGGCACTTGGGGTGAGCACAGCCAGTCTGGCCAAATTCCTCCAGAGTTCGTTGACCGGGTCGAGTGTCAGCCAATATCGCGAAGACAACGAGTTGATCGAGATTCTGCTGCGCGGCACGGTGCATGAGCGCACTGAGCTGTCGCTGTTGCCGAGCCTGGCAGTGCCGACTGACAACGGCCGCAGCGTCGCGTTGTCGCAAGTGGCCACGCTGGAATACGGCTTTGAGGAAGGCATCATCTGGCACCGTAACCGCCTGCCGAACGTGACGGTGCGCGCGGACATTTATGACAAGGAGCAACCGGCGACGTTGGTGAAACAGATCCTGCCGACGCTGGATTCGATTCGTGCCGAGTTGCCGGACGGTTATCTGCTGGATGTCGGTGGGACGGTGGAGGATTCGCAGCGGGGGCAGAAGTCGGTGAACGCCGGGGTGCCGATGTTCATTGTCGTTGTGCTGACGTTGCTGATGGTGCAACTGCGCAGTTTTTCGCGCACGGCGATGGTGTTTTTGACGGCGCCGTTGGGGTTGATCGGGGTGGTGCTGTTTTTGATGGTGTTTCGGCAGCCGTTCGGATTTGTGGCGATGTTGGGGACGATTGCGCTGTCGGGGATGATCATGCGCAACTCGGTGATTCTGGTGGATCAGATCGAGCAGGATATTGCCTCGGGGCTCAGGCCTTGGCAGGCGATTATCGAGGCTACCGTGCGGCGCTTTCGGCCGATTGTGTTGACGGCTCTGGCGGCGGTTCTGGCGATGATTCCGTTGTCGCGCAGTGTGTTTTTTGGGCCGATGGCGGTGGCGATCATGGGGGGGTTGATTGTGGCGACGGCTCTGACGTTGTTGTTTTTGCCGGCGTTGTATGCGGCTTGGTTCCGAGTGCGTCGGGAGGCTTGAGGCTTGGCGGCCTTTGGGCCGACCATGCTGTGGGTGTTCTTGGTGAATATCCGTTGCTTCGGGTGCTGGCTCTGGCGGTTTCGCTTTTACAGCGAGTCCCTTTTGCAAACGCCCAAAAGGAACCAAAACGCTGGGCCCCGGCGTACGGCCCGCTCGCTGGGGCTCGGGGTGCCTTCGTTGCGGGTTTCATCCGGGGGCATCGCCTCCGGTTTGCTGCGCTGCACCTCCTTTCGATGTGTTCGACTTCGTCGAACGGCGCTGCGCGCCTACCCCCGGATGAATCCCGAAACGAAGCCTGCCGAAGGGGCCGGTACGTCAAGAGCTGCAGCCGAGCTAACGCTCATCCTGTTGAGTGGTGAAGGGCGACGCGGGGCTAGTGTGTGGTGTTTTTGCTTTTCGGTGTGGGTTTGCCAGCGATGGCGGCCTGACAGCCGACCGATTGCGACCTGATGACACTCGATGCCATTGTGTGAGACAGCCTGCTGGCACTTCTCGAAGTCGATCCGCAAACCTGACGCCTGCAAAAAAGCCCGCTGAACGTATGACGTTCAGCGGGCTTTTTGGTGTTCAGAACCTTACAGCGTCCCAAACACCTTCTTCGCCAGACTTGTTGCAGCAGCGGCGGGGTTTTTGCGGATGGTTTCTTCCTGTTTACCGATCATCTCGAACAGGCCGTTAAGTGCTTGCTCGGTGACGTAGTTTTCGACGTTGGCGCTCTTGGCGTCGACGACGCCGAAGGTCGCGGCCTGGCCGGCGAAGGTGTTGTATTTCTGCGCCACGCCGACCTTGTCGGTGGCTTGTTTGACGATTGGCAGGAACTTGGCACGGATCTGTTCGCGGCTGGATTTGTCCAGGTACTGTGTGGCCGAGTCGTTGCCGCCGCTGAGGATGCCTTTGGCGTCGGCCACGCTCATTTTTTTCACGGCGTCGACGAGGATCGGCTGGGCCTGGGTCACGGCGCTTTCCGCGGCTTTGTTCATCGCGGTTTCCAGTTCTTCGACCTGGGCGCCCATGCCGAAGGCTTTCATCTTGCCGGCGACTTTGCCGAGTTTACCCGGCAGTTCGATTTTCACGTCCGGGTTGTTGCTGAAACCGCCCGGGGTACCTAATTGTTTGACGGCCAGTTGTGCGCCTTGGGTCAAGGCGTCCTTGAGGCCGCCGGTGGCGTCGTTTTGTGACAGGTCGCTGAGTGACAGGGCCATGGCGCTGGCGCAGATCATCAGGCCGGCGCACAGGCCGGCGAAGCGAAAGGTGGAACGGAGCATGGCGGCTTCCTTGTTTCAGAAAATGAATTAACGCGCGGCGTCAACGCGGATTTTCAGCGGCTGCGGATCGTTGCCGTCCAGTTGCACGGCATGGTTTTCGGTGGTGATGAACATCAGTTCGCCGTTCACTTCAATGCGTGCGCTGACCGAGTAACGGTGGCCGGGTTTGACCTGCCCCGGATCGTAGCTCAAGTGGAACGGCAGCGGCACCTGCCCTTTGACCGGGCCTTTCTGTTCATCGAGTACAACGGCTGGGGCGTCGGCCAGTGAAACGTCTTGCAGGCTCACGCTCAGCGTTGCGCTCGGTGGCAGGGCGATGCGTTGCAGGTAGAACACTTCGCCGTCGAGGCTGACCTTGCCGGCGGGAGTGGTCGATTGGCAGGCGCTGAGCAGGGCAGCAGCAGCGAGAATAGTCAGTTTTTTCATGGCAAATCTCCTTTCATTGTGGGAGCGGGCTTGCTCGCGAAGGCGGTGTGACACTCAACAGCGATGTTGAATGTTGAACCGCTTTCGCGAGCAAGCCCGCTTCCACAGGGTTTTCATCAGGTCTCGGGCGGTGTGGCGACTTGGTCGGCCGCATCTTCACTGCGATGCAGCGCCACCTGACGGATCGACAAACGAATGTCCGCCGGCAACACGCGTTTGGCCGCACCTTCGGCCAGTTCGCCGAGCAGTTCGTGGTAGCTCAATTTGCCCGCTTCGTCGCGGCGCAGCACGTCGAGGTCGAGCAGGGTCTGGATGAAGTGGCGGAACAGGCTCTTGTCGAAAAACTCCGGGGCGTTGAGGCCATGCAGGATCGACAGGCGCTGAGCCATGACCGTGCAGAGGTCTTCCAGTTCTTCGGCGCTGACGGCGTTCTGGCCGGCGTTGAGCAGCAGCGACACGGTCATGTAGAAACGTTGCAGGGTCTGCGCAATGCTCTTCGACAGCAGCGTCAGCAATACGAAATGCCGCGAACTTGGCGCCGGACGCAGGTAGACGTCTTTCTCGAAACGCAGCAGACCTTGCTCGACAAATGCTTCCAGCCACTGATCGACCACGGCATCGAGTTCGTCCAGGCTCCAGCGGATGAACAGCTCCGACTGTAAGTACGGATACAGCGCGCGGGTGTAGCGCAGGATCTGTTCGCGGCTCATGCGCGAGGTGCTCTGGAAGAAACTCGCCAGCAGCGCCGGCAGGGCAAAGATGTGCAGCACGTTGTTGCGGTAGTAGGTCATCAGGACGGCGTTCTGCTCGTCCAGATAGAGAATCTTGCCCAGCGCATCGCTTTGCTCGGACAGCAGGTCCATGTCCTTCACATGTTCGATCAGCGCACGGCCATCACCTTCCGGCAGGGTGGTGTGTGGCGAGTACGGGACTTTGCGCAGCAGGGCCAGATACAGATCCAGCACGCGCGCCATGGCCCGATCGTCCAGTGCCAGGCGGCTGGTCGACAGAAGCGCCAGTGCCACCAGGTTGACCGGGTTGATCGCTGCCGCTTCGTTGAGGTGCTGGGCGACTTTCTCACCGAGGCGATGGGTGGTCGCGTTGAGCCACGCGGGTTTGTACTGCGGGCCAAGTTCCTGTTGGCGCCAGCCCGGTTGCTCGGCATCGAGGAATTGCGCCAGTTTGATCGGTTCGCCGAAGTTGACGGCCACCTGACCGAAACGTTGCTTGAGCGCGCCGATGACTTTGAAGATGTCGAAGATCGACTCTTTCTTCTTGCTCGCACCCCGCAGTTCGCCCAGGTAGGTGCGGCCCTCCAGCACGCGTTCATAACCGATGTACACCGGCACAAACACGATCGGCATGCGCGAGGAGCGCAGGAAGCTGCGCATCGTAATCGCGAGCATCCCGGTTTTCGGTTGCAGCATGCGCCCGGTGCGCGAGCGGCCGCCTTCGACGAAGTACTCGACCGGGAAGCCTTTGGTGAACAGGGTGTGCAGGTATTCGTTGAACACCGAGGTGTACAGCGGATTGCCCTTGAACGTGCGGCGCATGAAGAACGCACCGCCACGGCGCAGCAGGCTGCCGATCACCGGCATGTTGAGGTTGATCCCGGCGGCGATGTGCGGCGGGGTCAGGCCGTTGCGGAACAGCAAGTACGAGAGCAGTAGGTAGTCGATGTGGCTGCGGTGGCACGGCACGTAGATCACTTCGTGGCCCTGGGCGACCTTCTGCACGCCTTCGATGTGGTTGACCTTGATGCCGTCGTAGATCTTGTTCCAGAACCAGCTCAGCACCACTTCGAGGAAGCGGATCGCGGTGTAGGTGTAGTCCGAAGCGATCTCGTTGCCGTAGCGCAGGGCTTGGGCCTTGGCTTTTTCCGGGGAGATGTTTTCGCGCTCGGCCTCATCAAGGATCGCTTGCTTGACCAGTGGCTGGTTGAGCAGGCCTTTGACGAGGTTGCGGCGGTGGGAAATGTCCGGGCCGATCACCGCCGCTTTGAGGTTGCGAAAGTGCACGCGCAGGATGCGCTGGGCCATGCGTACGGTGCGCTCGTGGCCCTTGTTGTGTTCGATCAGCTCGCGCAAGTGGATCGGCGCAGAGAATTGCACACGGGTTTTACGCCCCAGCACGATGATGCTCAGCAGCCGGCGCAGACGTCCGGTGACCGCCCAACTGTCGGCGAACAACAATTTCCACGGGCTCGACTCGCTGTCCGGCGACTGCCCCCAGAACACGCTGACCGGGATGATTTGCGCATCTTCGGCGGCGTTCTGGGTGAGGGCGCTGACCAGGCGGGTCAGGGTCGGCGGCGCGCCGCGTTTGTCCTGACGGCCGAGCCAGTCCGGGTCTGGCGTCAGGTAAAAGAACGCCGCCGGTTCGATCAACGAACCGATCGACACCGGCAGCACCGGGCGAGGCAGGCCGGCCTTGGTGCACTCGGTATCGACCACTGCCAGGTCGGTGAGCGATGGGTTTTGCAGGACGTAGAACACCGGACGACTGCGGTCGAGGTTGAGGGTGAACGACGACTGATTGATCGTCTCGGAGCGAACCCAGAGGTACAACAGTCGGCGCAAGGTGCCAAACACAAGACGGCGGAACGGGGAACGGGTCATACGGCTTCTGCGTGAGTGAATAAAACCGAGCGTTTGCTCGGGCGGTCGACAGTTTGCCGGATTCATCGAAAATCGGCAAAAAAGCGGCGAAGTAATCTCCTGTTGAGACTTTTCGCTCCTGTCATATACTCGGCGGTCTGTCGCCGGGGCCCTTTTATGGACGTCGGACGCAGGCTGACGTTCCTCAAAGGCTTTCCTGCGAAAAGCCTGTTCAATAATAAAAAAGGAGTATGAACAGATGGCAACACGTGAAACCGGAAACGTGAAGTGGTTCAACGACGCCAAGGGCTACGGCTTCATTCAGCGCGAAGACGGGGTGGACGTGTTCGTGCACTACCGCGCGATTCGCGGCGAAGGGCATCGGTCGCTGACCGAAGGCCAGCAGGTCGAGTATGCGGTGATCACCGGCGAGAAGGGGTTGCAGGCTGAGGATGTTGTGGGTCTGTAACGCAAACCTTCAGAACGCTAAAACCATTGTGGGAGCGAGCAAGCCCGCTCCCACATTGGGGGCTGTATTGCTGGTGTTACGCGGTTTTCCAGGTGATCTCTTCTTCACCATCAGCGCTGATGCGCATCCAGCGATCCGCCGTTTCCTCGCCTTCTTCCTCGACCCACGTCCCCGGTGCACAACGCACTTCGACGTTCAGCGCAGCAAACGCGGCGCGGGCGCAGGCGATGTCGTCGTCCCATGGGGTCGCATCGCTTTCCAGGTACAGGCTGTTCCACTTGCCCACGGCTTTGGGCAGCCAGGTCACCGGGATGTTGCCGGCCTTGCACTTGTAGGTCTGGCCTTTCTGTACCCAGTCGCTGCACGGGCCCAACGCTTCACCGAGCCAGGCGGAAATGGCTTTGTGGTCGACGTCGGCGTCTTTCAGGTAAATCTCGATATCCGGTTGGCGCATGGATGTCCTCACTGCGGGTCTGAAAAATCCATTCGCGGATTTAGCCGGCCCCGGGCACTTGCCCGAGACCAAAAGTTATTGAAGAACGAAATAATCGTAGCGCATCGACACGGTGGTCACGAACGGCTCGGCCTGTTCGATCACCGCCGTGCGGCGTTCGGCACTGGCGCGCCAGCCGTGGGGTGTCATCGCCAGGAGGTTGGCGCGATCCTCGGGTTTGTCCAGCGTCAGCTTGAACTCCAACGTCTCACTGTGTGCCAGTGCCATGCCTGACGGCACCAAGGCCAGATGCTTGTCGTCGGTGTATTCGCGAACCTCGTCGTAAAGACGTTCGCGCAGTTCCATCAGATGGCCGCTGGTCGGGCCGACTTTCATCAGGCCGCCACCGACGCTGAGCAGGCGCTTGGCCTCTTCCCAGTCCAGCGGACTGAAAACGCTGGCGAGAAACTGGCAACTGCCCGCCGCCAATGGCACGCGGGCCATGCTGGCGATCAACCAGGTCAGTTGCGGATTGCGTTTGCAGGCGCGCTTGACGGCTTCGCGGGAGATATCCAGCGCGTAGCCATCGGCATCCGGCAGGGCTTCGGCGATTTGCGCGGTGTAGTAACCCTCGCCACAACCGATATCGACCCAGCGCGCCGGTGCGTAACTCGCTGCCAGCTCGGCCAGACGCTTGGCCACCGGCGCGTAATGCCCGGCGTTCAAGAAGTCGCGGCGCGCCTCGACCATCGCCTGATTGTCGCCAGGGTCGCGGCTGTTTTTGTGCTGCACCGGCAACAGGTTCAAGTAACCCTGGCGCGCACGGTCGAAGCGATGCCCGGCGGGGCAGACCACGCCGTTGTCTACCGCGTTCAGCGGCTCACTGCAGATCGGGCATGCCAGCATCAGGCGAGCAACTTGATCAGGGTCTGGTAGTAGATCTCGGTCAGCACGTCGAGATCGGCCGCCAGCACACGCTCGTTGACCTGGTGAATGGTCGCGTTGACCGGGCCCAGCTCAACGACTTGGGTGCCCATGGTCGCGATGAAACGGCCATCGGACGTGCCGCCGCTGGTGGACGCCTTGGTCTCGCGGCCGGTGATGTCCTTGATGCTCGACGACACCGCGTCGAGCAGCGCGCCCGGCTCGGTGAGGAACGGCAGGCCGGACAGCGCCCAGTCGATGTGCCAGTCCAGATCATGCTTGTCGAGGATGTCGGCCACGCGCTTTTGCAGGCCTTCAACGGTCGATTCGGTGGAGAAGCGGAAGTTGAACACCGCGACCAGATCGCCCGGAATCACGTTGGTCGCGCCGGTGCCGGAGTTGACGTTGGAAATCTGGAAACTGGTCGGCGGGAAGAAGTCGTTGCCGTGGTCCCAATGCTCGGCGGCCAGTTCAGCCAGGGCCGGCGCCGCGAGGTGAATCGGGTTCTTCGCCAGATGCGGGTAGGCGACGTGGCCCTGAATGCCTTTGATGGTGAGTTTGGCGCCAAGCGAGCCGCGACGGCCGTTTTTCACCACGTCGCCCACCAGTGTGGTGCTCGACGGTTCGCCGACGATGCACCAGTCCAGACGCTCTTTGCGCGCCGCCAGACGCTCAATCACAGCCTTGGTGCCGTGGTGCGCCGGGCCTTCTTCGTCGCTGGTGATCAGAAACGCGACCTTGCCCTTGTGATTCGGGTAATCGGCAACGAAACGCTCAGCGGCCACGGTCATCGACGCCAGGCTGCCTTTCATGTCTGCCGCGCCACGGCCGCAGAGCATGCCGTGTTCATCGATCACCGCATTGAACGGATCGATCTGCCAGGCGGTCACCGGGCCGGTCGGCACCACGTCGGTGTGACCGGCGAAGCACAGCACCGGGCCGTCGTTGTTGCCGTGGATGGCCCAGAAGTTATCCACATCTTCGATGCGCATCGGCTCCAGCGTGAAACCGGCATCGCCCAGGCGCTGCATCATCTGCTTCTGGCAATCGGCGTCGACCGGCGTCACGGACGGACGGCGGATCAGGTCGATGGCGAGTTGGAGGGTCGGCGAAAGGTCGGCGTGGGCCGTCATGGAGAACTCCGAAGATCATGAATGTGGGCGCGGACTAAATGTGGGAGCGGGCTTGCTCGCGAATGCATTGTGCCAGTCAACATCAACTTTTAATGACACACCGCATTCGCGAGCAAGCCCGCTCCCACAGGGATACAGTCCGGTCAGTCAGACCGCGTATCACGCCAAGCCCCGCAAAATGGCGGTTATCTTAAAGCAAAACGGCGACCATTGGCCGCCGTTTAGTGCATCGATGAGTATTTAGACGACCGGTGCCGGCTCAGGCGTCGCGGCAGGTTTTGGCAGTGACGACAGGAACGCCATGATCAGCGCCGCCAGATACGGCAGCGACTGCACCAGCAGCATCGCCACCCAGAAGCGCATGTCGTTGCTCGGAATGCCTTGCACCAGGAAGATCCCCAGCGCCGCGCCCCACAACAGCAGCATGATGAACAGCTCTTCCCGCGCTTCGGAAATCGCCACCCAGAAGCCGTGGTTGTCGGCGTTTTTCGGCGTGCGGAAGAACGGAATGCTGCTGGTGAAGAAGCCGTACAGCACCGCTTTGGCGATGGTGTGCGACAACGCCAGCCCGGCCAGTGCCGCACAGAACGCATCCTTGAGGTTCACGCCCACCGCGCGGCGATACAGGAAGATGATCTTGCCGACCTTGAACACGAACAGCGCCAGCGGCGGGATTGCGAAAATCAGCAGCGGCGGGTCGACCCGTTGCGGCACGATGATCATCGCCGCCGACCACAACAAAGCGCCGATGGTGAAGAAAATGTTCATCCCGTCCGCGACCCACGGCAACCAGCCCGCGAGGAAGTGGTAGCGCTGGCCGCGAGTCAGTTCGGTGTCCTGGCCGCGCAGCAGACTGCGGGTATGGCGCTTGATGATCTGGATGGCGCCATAGGCCCAGCGGAAACGCTGCTTCTTGAAGTCGATGAAGGTGTCCGGCATCAGACCTTTGCCGTAGCTGTCGTGGTAATACGCCGCCGACAGGCCTTTTTCGAACACGCGCAGACCCAGTTCGGCGTCTTCACAGATGCACCAGTCGGCCCAGCCCAGTTCTTCCAGAACCGAGCGACGGGTCATGGTCATGGTGCCATGCTGGATGATCGCGTCACGGTCATTACGGGTGACCATGCCGATGTGGAAAAAACCTTTGTACTCGGCGTAGCAGAGTTTCTTGAAGGTGCTTTCGTTCTGGTCGCGATAATCCTGCGGCGACTGCACCACGGCGATTTTCGGATCGGCGAAGTGCGGCACCATGTGCTTGAGCCAGTCAGGGTGCACGCAGTAATCGGAGTCGATCACGGCGATCACTTCGGCGTCCTTGGCGGTGTGCGGGATCAGGTAGTTCAGCGCGCCGCCCTTGAAACCTGCCAACGGCGCTACATGGAAGAACTTGAAGCGCGGGCCGAGGGTTGCGCAGTAGTCGCGCACCGGTTCCCACACCGCCGGGTCCTTGGTGTTGTTGTCGATGATCAGGACTTCGAAGTCCGGATAGTCGAGGTTGGCCAAGGCGTTGAGGGTCTGTTTGACCATCTCCGGCGGCTCGTTGTAGCAAGGCACATGGATCGACACTTTAGGTCGGTAGTCCGAATCGCCGATCACCGGCAGGAATTCTCGTCGGCGCTTGTGAGTCCACACCGCTTCGGCCAGTTCATGTGCCTCGGTGAGCAACACGATGAACACCCCGAGCGCACCCAGCGCCAGGAGGAAACCCACCGTCAGGCTGAACCAGGTGCTGTATTGCTGGCTGTAGTCGTAACCGATCCACACCAGAACCGAACCGCAGAGGAACGCGATAAAGGTCAGGAAGGTACGGCCACGCTGGCGCAGGGCCGAGCCGTCGATCATCAGCAGCGTCAGCGAGAGCAGCGCCAGCACCACCGAACCGATGGCCAGCACGCGCCATTGCGGAATCGCCACCACTGGGCCTTCAAAGTTGAATTTTTGCTGACGCGCCGCGTTGAACACGCCCCAGTACGCGCCGACCGACCCCTCGTCACTGGCCTTCCACGGCTGATCAAAGGCTTCGATCACGAAGTAGTTGAAGCCCTGGCGGTTGAGTTTGTTGACCAGCGTGCGCAGGTAGATCGCCTGATCCGCCGGCGACGCGTCGGCGCCACCGCGCATGCGACCGTTGCTCGGCCAGCCCACTTCGGACAGCAGCAGCGGTTTTTTCGGGAACATCTTTTTCAGGTCGCGGGCACGGTCGAAAACGAACTGTCCGGCCTTGTCGACGGGAATGAATTCCCAGTACGGCAGCACGTGCGCGGCGATCAGGTCAACGTGCTTGGCCAGTTCCGGGTGTTCTTCCCAAACGTGCCATTGCTCGGAGGTGGTCACCGGCACTTTCACGGCTGCGCGTACGCGATCAAGCAACACGCTCAGTTGCTCGGCAGTGATTTCCTTGCGGAAAATCGCCTCGTTACCGACCACCACCCGAACCACGCTGCGCGAAGTGTTGGCCAGTTCGATGGCACGCTGGATCTCCCGCTCGTTACGTTCCTGATCGGGGCTTATCCAGATCCCGAGGGTCACGCGTAAACCGAATTCTTCAGCCAGTTTCGGGATGTCTTGCAGGGAGCCGTCGACCGAGTAGATGCGGATGTTGTCCGTCAGCTTGCTCATGATCTCCAGGTCGCGGCGCATCTCCTCATCAGACGGATACTGATCCTTCTGTGGGTATTGTCCCTGCTGAAATGGCGAATAAGAGAAACCGGCGATCTGCTCCGGCCAGTTCGGTGCAGAAACCGGGCGATTGATCAGCGCCCAGAAACCGGTGAACAGGGCGGCGATTGCCAGAACCACCACCAGGTTGAGTCCAAATTTACGCGATGACATAGCTGTTTCGGGTTCCAAAGGCTGTGGAACGGAGGATCGGTCGGCTGTACGCCAGAGGGGCGCGCATCCTACACCGGCAGTTCGCCAGTCGTACATCGGACAGGGAAATGACTGACATTGGGCAACCGGCGTTGACTTAAGTTCTTACACTTGTAGCTTGAAGCTTAAAACTTGTCGCTGCGTAGCCCTATAATGCGCGCCGGTTTTTGGGGTAATGGTCATGAGTACAGAAGATCCACGGTTTGCAGGCATCGCCCGTTTGTATGGCATCGAAGGCCTGGAGCGTCTGCGCGCCGCCCATGTGGCGATCGTCGGCGTCGGCGGCGTCGGTTCCTGGGCGGCGGAAGCCATGGCCCGTTGCGGCGTGGGTGAAATCTCGCTGTTCGACCTGGACGACGTCTGCGTCAGCAACGCCAACCGGCAGTTGCATGCGCTGGACAGCACCGTCGGCAAACCCAAAGTCGAGGTCATGGCCGAGCGCCTGCGCGGGATCAATCCCGACTGCACCGTGCACGCGGTGGCGGATTTCGTCACCCGCGACACGATGGCCGAATACATCACGCCAAACATCGACTGCGTGATCGACTGCATCGACGCGGTCAACGCCAAGGCTGCGTTGATCGCCTGGTGCAAACGCCGCAAGATCCAGATCATCACCACGGGCGGCGCGGGCGGGCAGATTGACCCGACGCTGATTCAGGTCTGCGACCTGAACCGCACGTTCAATGATCCGTTGGCCTCGAAAGTGCGCTCTACGTTGCGCCGCGATTACGGTTTTTCGCGCACCGTGACCCGTCACTACAGCGTGCCGTGCGTGTTCTCCACCGAACAACTGCGCTATCCGAAGCCTGACGGCAGCATTTGTTTGCAGAAGAGCTTTGTCGGCGACGGCGTCAAACTGGACTGTGCCGGTGGATTTGGCGCGGTGATGATGGTGACGGCGACGTTTGGCATGGTCGCGGCAACCAAGGCTGTGGACAAGCTTGTGGCGGGTGTTCGGCGCCCGGCTGACCGAGTCAAACCTCAGGTTTGATGCAGAGGCTGATGGCCCCTTCGCGAGCAAGCCCGCATTGGGATGCGTTCCCCTGTGGGGGCAAACTTGCTCGCGAAGGCGATCAAACAGCCAACGCATTCATCCGCTTGAGCACGGCATTCAAGCCGTTACTGCGCGACGGTGAAAGCTGGCGCGAAAGCCCCAACTGGCTGAACCAGTCCGGCAAATCCACCTGCTGCAATTCATCAGCAGTCAACCCGTTGACCCGCACCAGCAGCAACGCCACCAACCCGCGAATCATCCGCGCATCGCTGCTGGCGCTGAATTGCCAGTAACCGTCCTGCAGTTTGCCCACCAGCCACACTTGGCTTTCACAACCATGCACCCGGTTGGCATCGTTTTTATCCGCATCGCCCAGCGGCGGCAGACGATCACCGAACTGCATCAGCAACCGCGCCCGCTGTTCCCAACCGGCAGCATTCTGAAAGGTTTGCAGCGCTTGCGCGGCGGCGATCGGCAGGCTCATCGCAACAATTCCAGCGCCTGATCCAGCGCTTCAAAAAAGCGCTCCAGATCTTCGGAGTCGTTGTACAGCGCCAGCGATACGCGAATCGCCCCAGCGAGCTCGAAGCTTTTGAGCAGTGGCATGGCGCAGTGATGCCCGGCGCGCACGGCAATGCCTTGCTCGGTGAGCAGGTGCGCCAGATCGGCGTTGTGCACGCCTTCGACGACAAAACTGGCCAGCGCCAGTTGCGGCGAGCCCAGCACGCGAATGCCGTTGCGAGCGGCGAGGCCGCACAGCAGATAATCATGCAGCGCCGCTTCGTGAGCAGACACCGCGTCCTGATCCAGCCCAGCCAGATAATCGAGGGTCGCCCCGAGGCCGATCACACTGGCAATCGGCGGCGTGCCCGCCTCGAAACCCAGGGGCGCCGGGCGGAAGCGCGCGTCGTGATAATTGGCTTCCAGCACCATTTCGCCGCCGAACTGCCACGGCTTCAGGTGTTCAAGCGCCTTGTTGCGCCCGAACAACACGCCGAGGCCATCAGGGCCATACAGCTTATGGCTGGAAAACACATAGAAGTCGCAACCGAGGGCCTGCATGTCCTGCCGACCATGTACCACGCCCTGGGCGCCATCGACCACGGTCAGGGCGTTTTGCGCCTTGGCCATGGCCAGCAACGCGGGCAGTGGTTGCCAGGCGCCGAGCACGTTGGACAACTGACTGACCGCCAGCAATCGGGTGCGCGGGGTGATCAAACGCACCGCCGCCGCGAGGTCGATCAAACCGTCGTCATCCAGCGGCAGGATCACCAGTTTCAGATCGCGACGTTGCGCCAGTTGCTGCCACTGCAGCAGGTTGGCGTGATGCTCCAGGGCGCTGATGACTATTTCATCGCCCGGATGGAAAAGATGTTCCAGGCCATAAGCCAGGAGATTCAGCGCACTGGTGGCGCCGTGGGTGAAGATGATCTGCCCGCTGTCACCGGCATTGAGCCACTGGGCAACCTTGAGGCGACTGTCTTCGAACGCTTGCGTGGCATGGGCGCCGGGCAAGTGCTGCGCACGGTGCACATTCGCTGCACCGTTGGCGTAGTAATGCGCCAATGCGTGGAGCAGGGCCTGGGGTTTTTGCGTGGTGGCGGCGTTGTCCAGGTAAGTCTGGTCTTGCCGTTGCAGTGCGGCGATGGCCGGGAAGTCGGCGCGCCACGGGGAGGGAATCATCATCTGTTCAGCCCTGTGAATTTGGGCGGGGTTTACGCCAGACCCTGCGGGAGCGGGCTTGCTCGCGAAAGCGTAGTGTCATTCAGCACTGCTGTTGAGTGACAGGACGCCTTCGCGAGCAAGCCCGCTCCCACAGGGGATCGGGTGGCTGCTTAGTTGTGAGCGTGCAGCGCTTCGTTCAGTTCGATGGCCGACTTGTGGGTTTTGCACTCCACGGCACCGGTTTGCGAGTTGCGACGGAACAGCAGGTCAGTCTGACCGGCCAGCTCGCGGGCCTTCACCACCTTGACCAGATTGTTGTGCTCGTCCAGCAGCGCCACCTTGGTGCCGGCGGTCACGTACAGGCCCGACTCGACGGTGTTGCGGTCGCCCAACGGGATACCGATACCGGCGTTGGCGCCGATCAGGCAGCCTTCACCCACCTTGATTACGATGTTGCCGCCGCCCGACAGGGTGCCCATGGTCGAGCAACCGCCACCCAGGTCCGAACCCTTGCCGACGAAGACGCCAGCGGATACACGGCCTTCGATCATGCCCGGGCCTTCGGTGCCGGCATTGAAGTTGATGAAACCTTCATGCATGACGGTGGTGCCTTCGCCCACATAGGCGCCCAGACGCAGGCGCGAGGCATCAGCGATACGTACGCCGGCCGGAACGACGTAGTCGGTCATTTTCGGGAATTTGTCCACCGAGAACACTTCCAGCAACTCGCCACGCAGACGGGCTTCGAGTTGCATTTCGGCCAGTTCGCTCTGGTCGATCGCCCCCTGGCTGGTCCAGGCAACGTTTGGCAGCAGCGGGAAGATCCCGGCCAGGCTCACACCGTGCGGCTTGACCAAGCGGTGGGACAGCAGGTGCAGCTTGAGGTAAGCCTCTGGCGTCGACGTCAGTTGTGTATCTTCGGCCAGTACGGTGGCGACCAGCGGCTTGTGGCTCTCGGCCAGACGGGTCAGCAGTTTGCCTTGAACGGCGTCGATGCCTTTGACCGCTTCAGCCAGTTGCGCAGCCTGCGCGGTGGTGAAGGTGATGGCCTGGTTGCCTTGGGTGTAACCGAGGATCGGCGCAACAGCCGCGACCAGTTCTGCCGACGGGTTGAGCAGTGGCTGTGCGTAGAACACTTCCAGCCATGCGCCTTGACGGTTTTGTGTGCCGACGCCGAAGGCGATGCTGAACAGGGAGTTGGACATGTGAATACCTCTAGCAATAAGTGACGGGCTGCTTTACTTGAGTGCGGCCGCGTAGATATCTGGCTTGAAGCCAATCAGGGTTCGGTCACCGAGATCGAGCACCGGGCGCTTGATCATCGAGGGTTGAGCGAGCATCAGTTCGATGGCTTTCGATTGGTCGAGATCGGCTTTGCGTTCGTCGTCGAGTTTGCGAAAGGTCGTGCCTGCGCGGTTCAACACCGTTTGCCAGCCGTGCTCGTCACACCATTGGGTCAGGTGTTCACGGTCGATACCGGCGGTTTTGTAATCATGGAAGTCGTAGCTGACAGCGTGTTCATCGAGCCAGGTGCGCGCCTTTTTCATGGTGTCGCAGGCTTTGATGCCGAAAAGGTGCAACGTTTTACTTGAAACGGTCAAGGAATCGCCCCCTTTACAGGTGCTGGAAAAAAATGGTCCGGGATTATGCCATGCCCCTTCGGGTAAAGCGCAAAACCTGTGGGCGCGAGTTGGCGAGACTGCGACGTAGGTGCAACGGTCACGCGCATCCTAAGCGGCTAATATGGCAGTTCAACGCTGTCGATCTCCTGAGATTTGTGCTTTATGCAAACTGCCTACACCGTCCTGATCCTGCTGATGCTGGTCAGCGTCTCGCGTTTGCTCGGACGGGTCATCCCGTTGCCATTGCCTCTGGTGCAAATCGCCGCCGGTGCCTTGCTGGCCTGGCCGACGCTGGGTCTGCATGTGGCGCTCGACCCGGAGCTGTTCCTGTTTTTGTTCCTGCCGCCGCTGCTGTTTTCCGACGGCTGGCGCATGCCCAAACGCGAGCTCTGGCATCTGCGGGGGCCCATCCTGACGCTGGCGGTGGGGTTGGTGCTGTTCACCGTGGTCGGCGCCGGGTACTTCATTCATTGGTTGCTGCCGACGATTGCGTTGCCCGTGGCTTTTGCTCTGGCAGCCGTGTTGTCGCCAACCGACGCCGTGGCCGTCTCGGCTATTTCGCAGAACCGCCTGCCGACGCCGCTGATGCACATGCTTCAAGGCGAGGCGCTGATGAATGATGCGTCGGGCCTGGTGACGTTCAAGTTCGCCTTGGCGGCAGCCGTCACCGGAGTGTTCTCGCTTGCCAATGCGAGCCTGGACTTTGTCGTGGTGGCAATCGGCGGGCTGGCCGTTGGCGTGGCATTGAGCTGGTTGGTCGGGCGCGGGCGCGCCTGGATGATCGCCCGTGGCTGGGATGATCCGGCCACCCATGTGGTGTTCATGTTGTTGCTGCCGTTCGCCGCGTACGTTTTGGCTGAGCGCCTGGGTGTGTCGGGCATTCTTTCGGCGGTGGCGGCGGGGATGATGCAGAGCTGGCTCGACCTGCTGCCGCGCCAGACCAGCACCCGACTGCTCAATCGCAGCGTCTGGTCGCTGCTGGAGTTTGCCTTCAACGGCCTGATCTTTCTGCTATTGGGCTTGCAGTTGCCGGACATTATCAAGGCGGTGGTCAGCCATGAGCCGACGCTGTGGCCAACGTTGTTTTATCGCTGCCTCGATGTGGTGGCGATTTTCCTGGCGTTGGTGCTGCTGCGGTTTATCTGGGTGCAAAGCATCTGGCGGTTGTCCGTGCTGCTGCGGCGTTTGCGTGGCAAAGGTGAGCTGACACAAGTGCCCACCGCCCGTTCCTGCTGGTTGTTGACCGTCGGCGGTGTGCGCGGGGCGGTGACACTGGCGGGCGTGATGTCGGTACCGATGTTGATAGGGGCGCACGCATTTCCTGAGCGTGATCTGCTGATCTTCATCGCTGCCGGCGTGATCCTGCTGTCGTTGATATCGGCCTGCATTGTGCTGCCGCTGTTGCTGCATGGAATCCAGAAGAGTCCAGACGACAAACGCCGTCAGGAAGTCCGCGATGCCTGGCGCCAAACCGCTGAAGCGGCCATTCATGCGCTTGAAACCGAAGAGTTCCCCCCGCAGGACGCTGCACAAGCGGCGTTGGCGGCAGAGCTCAAGGCCCGGATCATGTCCGAATATCGCCATCAACTGGACGTGTTCAATGATTCCGCCGAAGCGCAGGCGCTGGCGTTCCAGATGGATCTGCTGGAACGTCATTTGCGTGTGAAGGCACTGCGGGCGCAGCGCCTTGAGCTCTATAGCCTGAGTCGCCATCACCGGATCGGCGATGACGTGCTCAGGGAAGTGCTGGCTGACCTGGACTTGAGCGAGGCGAATCTGGGAAAGATCAAATAGGCAGTTGGCGATAGTTGATGGGGGGGTAGGTCTGACTTGCAAACAACTTGTCGCCTTCGCTGAGTGTTGTATTTATTTTTGTCTGCCAATTCGACAAGGTCATGAAGTCTGGTATGTGGTAGTGCATGACGGAGTCTTTATCGTACTTGCCAAAAGACAGTGTTTGGGTCGGGTCAACATCAAAGAGATTAAGGTTGACTCGTGCTTTGGTCCAGCCGAAGTTGGTTTTGAAGAAGTTATAAACTACCGGTTTGTTCCACGGAATATTGGCCTGGGGGTGCAGGTGCGCATGATGAAAGCCCAAAGCATGACCAAACTCATGAAGCAGTGTGCGCTCAAAATCAAAGTGGTCCGGTTCTACTCCGATGCACAGGGTCGGAAGGTCAGCGTGGATGTTGAGTGCTTCTGTCCCCATGGTCGAGTAGCTATCCTTGCCGCCCACAGCGATGCGAATTTCCCCCTTGTCATCCGCCACGATTTCAAAGGCCAGACTGACGTAAGGCTCCCATTGGCGAATGATCCTTTCGATTCGGTCTCTCAGGTCAACAGGAACATCGTGGGCGAAAGAGATTTTAAGGGTGCTGGCGTTTTCCCAGAAATAGTTGGCATAAGCGACTGAGCGCTTGTGACGTCCTTGAGACAACGGTTGTACCCGGTCTTCGGTATGTTCTTCATTGATCGAGTCAGTGCAGTTGTTTTTATTCTGCAGCTTCAGTTCTACATAGTGGAATATTTGCATGATTAACATCCGTGTTGGTTGTGAATGTCTGTCCTGATCCATTGGACAAACCTGTTTAAGCGGATGCGAAGATAATCTGGTTGGGCGTTCTTTGGGGGCAGATGTTGTAACTTTATGCTGGATCCACGTTCCGCTATTGCATTTTTTTTCAGGGTTTGGAGTATTGGCGCACAGGGATAACTCAGGGCGGCCGGACAGGAGACTGTTGATGGGGTGAATGTGTAACTTTTAATCAGGCCGTTGCGCCAGGTTGCCTGGCGCAAGACTTGGACAGTTACTGCTTGCGAGTAATAAAAGCGCGAATCCGCTCAGCCGCTTCAACGCATTCTGCCAAGGGGGCTACCAGCGCCATGCGCACGCGGCCAGCCCCAGGGTTGACGCCATCCACTTCCCGGGAGAGATAGGAGCCCGGCACCACAGTCACATGTTCTTCGGCAAACAGGTCACGGCAAAACGCCGCGTCATCACCTTGCACATTCGGCCACAGATAGAAGCTGCCATCCGGGCGCTGCACATCCAGCACCGGGCTGAGGATCTCCAATACGGCATCGAATTTCTCGCGGTACAGCGCACGGTTGGCACGTACATGCACTTCGTCATTCCACGCGGCAACGCTGGCCAGTTGGGTTTGTACCGGCATCGCACAACCGTGGTAGGTGCGATACAGCAGGAAGCCTTTGAGAATGTCGGCATCGCCGGCGACGAAACCGGAGCGCAGCCCCGGCAGGTTGGAGCGCTTGGACAGGCTGTGGAAGACCACGCAGCGTTTGAAGTCCTTGCGGCCCAGTTCTACGCAAGCAGTGAGCAAGCCCGGCGGGGGCGTCTGTTCGTCGAAGTACAACTCGCTGTAGCACTCATCGGCGGCGATCACGAAATCGTATTCGTCGGCCAGGGCGATGAGTTTTTTCAGCGTCTCGACCGGGATCAGCGCACCCGTCGGGTTACCCGGCGAGCACAGGAACAGGATCTGGCAGCGCGTCCAGATGTCCGGCGAGACGGCATCGAAGTCGGGGTTGAAACCGTTCTCGTCCAGGCACGGCAGGTAATGCGGCTTGGCACCGGCGAGGAAGGCGGCGCCTTCGTAGATCTGATAGAACGGGTTCGGGCTGACCACCAGTGCGTCGTCACCCCGGTTGACCACGGTTTGGGTGAAGGCAAACAGCGCCTCACGGGTTCCGTTGACCGGCAGCACGTTGCGCGCCGGGTCGATCCAGCCGGTTGGCACGCCGAAGCGACGCTCGCACCAGCCGGCAATGGCTTCGCGCAGCGCCGCAATGCCGAGCGTGGTCGGGTACACCGCCATCTGATCCAGATTATTGGCCAACGCCTCGGCGACGAAGCTTGGCGAGCGATGCTTCGGTTCACCGATGGACAGCGCGATCGGGCGCTTGTCCGGATTCGGCGTGACGGTGCCGAGCAGGGCGCGCAGCTTTTCGAAAGGGTAGGGCTGGAGCTGGTTCAGAGCGTTGTTCATTCGTGCAGGGTCTCAATGCAAAGCAGATTAATCCGGGCGCGCAGTCAGATGCTGATGCGCGACAGTTTGATATCGGGTTCCTGATTGACGCTCAGATGTTCGACGATCGCATCCTGCAAACGGCTGCACAGCAGCGGATCGGATAACGGCTGATTGTGCGCGTCGGTGATGAAGAACACGTCTTCCACCCGTTCGCCCAGCGTGGCGATCTTGGCGTTCTGCAGTGACAGGTCGAACTCGAGGAATATCCCGCCAACGCGCGCCAGCAGTCCTGGCCGGTCGGGCGCGGTGAGCTCCAGCACCGTCACTGGTCGCTGGGCGTCGTTGTGGATCGTCACCTGCGGCGCAAAGGCAAAGTGCTTGAGCTGGCGTGGTACCCGGCGCTGGATGATCGTCGGGTAGTCGTCCGGGTTGCGCAAGGCTTCGGTCAGGCCTTCGCGGATCTGCTTGACCCGGGCCGGGTTGTAGCCAATCGAGTCGCCATCGGTGTCGAGCACGATGTAGGTGTCGAGGGTGAACTGGCTGCTCGAGGTGATGACCCGGGCATCATGAATGTTCAGGTTGAGCTGGTCCATCGCCGCCACGGTCACGGCAAAGAAATCGTGCTGATCGGGTGCATAGATGAAGATCTGCGTACCGCCCTCGAACTCGCGTTGGGTGGTTTCCTTGATCAGCACCAGTGGGCCACCATCGGTGGGCTGCTGGAGAATTGCATCGCTGTGCCAGGCCACATCGCCTGCTGTGTGACGCAGGAAGTAGTCATCGCCCAACTGCGCCCACAATTGCTCGACATCGTCCGGATCGGTGCCGCCGCGCACCAGGATGTCCAGGGCCGCGCTCTGGGTCTGGCGGATCTGCTCTTCGCGATCCACCGGGTTCTCGAGGCCTCGGCGCAGGGCGCGTTTGGTCTCGGTGTAGAGTTGGCGCAGCAGGCTCGCGCGCCATGAATTCCAGAGTGTCGGATTGGTCGCGTTGATATCGGCGACCGTCAGCACATACAGGTAGTCGAGGCGGGTTTCGTCGCCGACGGCCTGAGCGAAGTCGTGGATCACTTGCGGGTCGGACAAGTCTTTACGTTGGGCCGTGGTCGACATCACCAGGTGGTTCTGCACCAGCCAGACGATCAGACGGCTGTCCCATACCGGTAACTGATGACGCTGGCAGAACGCCTCGGCATCGACCGCACCGATTTCCGAGTGATCGCCATGCCGGCCCTTGCCGATGTCGTGGTACAGGCCGGCGAGGTAGATCAGCTCCGGTTTGGGCAGCTTGCCCATGAGCTTGCTGGCCAGCGGGAATTTTTCCGATACCTGGGTGTACTGCAACTTACGCAGGTGTTTGATGAGGTTCAGGGTGTGTGCGTCGACCGTATAGATGTGGAACAGGTCGTGCTGCATCTGCCCGACGATAAAGCCGAACTCCGGCAGGTAGCGCCCGAGAATGCCGTAACGGTTCATCCGCCGCAGGTTTCGGTGGATGCCGACCTTGCACTTGAACAGCTCGATGAACAGGCTGGTATTGCGGATATCGTTGCGGAAGTTATCGTCGATCAGGTGACGGTACTCGCGCAGCAGGCGAATGGTGTCGGCACGCACGCCTTTGATTTCAGGCTGCTGAGCCATCAACACGAAAATTTCGAGCATGGCGAACGGCGTGCGGCGGAATACATTGTCACTGCGCGCCTCGATATAGCCGTCGTGCAGTTGGAAGCGCGAGTTGATCGGTTGCGGCGGTGCTTCGTCCTCCGGTGCGAGAATGACCTCTTCGAAGTGCTGGATGATCAAGTCGCTGAGCTGGGCGATGCTCATCACTACGCGAAAGTACTGTTGCATGAAGTTTTCGACGGCCTGCTTGGCGTCGTCACCTTCAAAACCCAGTAACCCGGCAATGGTGCGTTGATAATCGAACAGCAGACGGTCTTCAGAGCGTCCGGCCAGCATGTGCAGGGCGTAACGCACCTTCCACAAAAACTCCTGCGAAGAGGCGAGCAAGGCGTTTTCGCTCTCGACCAGGAAGCCTTCGCCGGCCAGCGCGCGCAGGTTGAGAGTGCCGTATTGACGACGGGCAACCCAAAGAATCGTCTGAATGTCCCGCAGTCCGCCGGGCGAGCCTTTGACGTTGGGTTCCAGGTTGTATTCGGTGTCGTTGTACTTGTGGTGGCGAGTCTTCTGTTCGGCGCGCTTGGCCAGAAAGAACTCTTTGGCTGGCCACATGTGCGCGGTACTGGTGACGTCCAGCATGCGCTGGCGCAAACGCTCGGGGCCGCAAATGGTGCGGCTTTCCATCAGGTTGGTGACCACTGTCAGGTCGGCGCGGGCTTCTTCGGCGCATTCATCGACCGAGCGAACGCTCTGACCGACTTCGAGGCCGATGTCCCACAGCAAAGTCAGAAAACGCTCGATGGAATCGCGGAAAACTTCGTGATCGGCGCTGTCCAGCAGGATCAGCAGATCGATGTCCGAGTAAGGGTGCAACTCCCCTCGGCCGTAGCCGCCGACCGCGACCAGCGCGATATCGGCGTCTTCACTCCAGTTGAACTGCTCCCAGGCCTTTTGCAGGATGTTGTCGACGAACCAGGCGCGGTCTTCGATCAGCCGGCGGATGTCACGGCCGCAGCGAAAACGTGTGTCGAGCACCTCGCGGGCCTGGCGGATGGCCTTCTTGAACGCCGCTATGGGGCTCGCTTTCAGGGCCAGTTCAGCCTGGAACTGGCCGCGGTCGAAGAGTTCGGGATCCACCTGCGGCATCGATTTGCTTTCCTTCTGTAAAAGGCTGAGAGCGTGCTGGGGATCAGGCCGAAATGCGCGCGATGGTGTCGTCAGCGCGCAGAGTGAAGATCTCGTAGCCAGTGTCGGTTACCAGCAGGGTATGTTCCCACTGTGCCGAGAGCTTGCGGTCCTTGGTGATCGCCGTCCAGCCGTCGCCCAATACTTTGGTGTCGGCCTTGCCCTGATTGATCATCGGCTCGATGGTGAAGGTCATGCCGGCCTTCAGTTCCATGCCGGTGCCGGCGCGGCCGTAGTGGAGGATCTGTGGCTCTTCGTGGAACACCTTGCCGATGCCGTGACCACAGAATTCGCGAACCACCGAGAAACCGTTCTTTTCCGCATGCTTCTGGATGACTTCACCGATGTCACCCAGGCGGCAGCCAGGTTTGACGATCTCGATGGCCTTGTACATGCATTCCTGGGTGATCTGCGAAAGGCGCTCGGCCCAGACCGGTACTTCGCCGACGTGGAACATGCGGCTGGTGTCGCCGTGATAGCCGTCCTTGATCACTGTCACGTCGATGTTCAGGGTGTCGCCGTTTTTCAGCGGTTTGTCGTTCGGGATGCCGTGGCAGACCACATGGTTGATCGAGGTGCAGATCGACTTCGGATAGCCCTTGTAGTTGAGCGGGGCAGGGATGGCCTGCTGCACATTGACGATGTAGTCGTGGCAGATCTGGTTCAATTGATCAGTGGTAATGCCCGGTTTTACATGCTCGGCAATCATTTCCAGCACATCGGCGGCCAGTTTGCCGGCGACACGCATACCAGCGATGTCCTCGGGGGTTTTGAGGTTGACGGTCATACAGGCTCTCTCTGCGCTCGGCGGCGCTTGCTGATACGGGTAGGGTGGCAACTGTTCGTTTTGCGACCCCGAAAAACGCGATTCTAACAGACCAAAGGAGCAATTCCGCGCCGGTGTGCATCGCTTCTCTCTATACAATGGCGGGTGCCGGGCCGATTCCAAGGGGGCTGCGCCCATGTCCTTGGTGTGATTACAGATTTCGGGTTCCGTTTCTGCACACCCTGTGGTATAAAATGCGCCGCTTTCCGGGGATGCCCCGAAAAGCTTAAATCCACACACGTGTCGACACGATGACCTGGGTGCTTTTGGCTTTATGCCACTGGTTGGTCATTGGGATACGTGGAGGCCAAACCCGACTTATTAAGGAACTATCATGTCCCAAGTCAACATGCGCGATATGCTGAAGGCCGGTGTGCACTTCGGTCACCAAACCCGTTACTGGAATCCGAAAATGGGTAAGTACATTTTCGGCGCGCGTAACAAGATTCACATTATCAACCTTGAAAAAACCCTGCCAATGTTCAACGAAGCTCTGACTTTCGTAGAGCGTCTGGCCCAGGGCAAAAACAAGATTCTGTTCGTCGGCACCAAGCGTTCCGCTGGCAAGATCGTTGCTGAAGAAGCAGCACGTTGCGGTTCGCCGTACGTCGATCACCGCTGGTTGGGCGGCATGCTGACCAACTTCAAAACCATTCGTGCTTCCATCAAGCGTCTGCGTGACCTTGAAGTTCAAGCCGAAGACGGTACCTTCGCCAAGCTGACCAAGAAAGAAGCGCTGATGCGCACTCGTGATCTTGAGAAGCTGGATCGCTCCCTGGGCGGCATCAAGGACATGGGCGGTCTGCCAGACGCACTGTTCGTGATCGACGTTGACCACGAGCGCATCGCGATCACCGAAGCCAACAAGCTGGGCATTCCGGTCATCGGCGTTGTCGATACCAACAGCAGCCCGGAAGGCGTTGACTACATCATCCCAGGCAACGATGACGCAATCCGCGCTATCCAGCTGTACATGGGTTCGATGGCTGACGCAGTTATCCGTGGTCGCAACAATGTTGGCGGCGGCACTGTAGAATTCGCAGCTGAAGAAACTCAGGCTGCAGCTGAGTAATTGACGCCCTGGCGTTGACTCAGTAAGCAAAAAGGGGGCTTGGCCCCCTTTTTGCCACCTCGAAAACCATTTGTCGGCGCCCACTTGTGGTAGCGCTCACCCTGCATCTGTAACGTGCAGCGGCTACAAGGTGATTCGGGAAGAATTGAACGCCCGTTCGATCGGGTGGAATGGTTGAAAACCTATCCAAGAGGAATTTGAAAATGGCAGCAATTACTGCAGCGTTGGTTAAAGAACTGCGCGAGCGTACCGGCGAAGGCATGATGGATTGCAAGAAAGCCCTGGAAAAGGCTGACGGCGACATCGAAAAAGCCATTGATGACATGCGTGCTTCGGGCGCGATCAAAGCTGCGAAAAAAGCTGGCAACGTTGCCGCTGAAGGCGCAATCGCAATCAAGGACGACGGTAAAGCTGCCGTTATCCTGGAAGTGAACTCGCAGACCGACTTCCTGGCTCTGCAAGACGACTTCAAAAACTTTGTTGCTGCCAGCGTTGAAAAAGCTTTCGCTGACAAGCTGACCGATGCGGCTCCGCTGATCGCTGCTCAAGAAGCTGATCGCGAAGCACTGGTTGCCAAAGTAGGCGAAAACGTCAACATCCGTCGTCTGACCCGTATCGAAAGTGACGTTGTGGGCTCGTACCTGCACGGCAACAAGATCGGTGTTGTTGTGGCTCTGAAAGGCGGTGACGTCGAGCTGGCCAAAGACATCGCGATGCACGTAGCTGCAAGCAACCCTGAGTTCCTGCTGCCTTCGCAAGTTTCGGCTGAAGCGATCGAGCGCGAAAAAGCTGTGTTCATGCAGCTGAACGAAGAAAAAATCAAAGGCAAGCCAGAAAACATTGTTGAGAACATGGTCAAGGGCCGTATCAGCAAGTTCCTGGCAGAAGCGAGCCTGGTTGAGCAGGCGTTCGTCAAAAACCCTGAAATCAAGGTTGGCGAGCTGGCCAAGAAAGGCGGCGCAGAAATCGTTTCCTTCACTTACTACAAAGTAGGCGAAGGCATCGAGAAGCCGGTCGACAACTTCGCTGAAGAAGTTGCTGCCCAGCTGGCTGCCGCCAAGCAGTAAGACGGTTTTTCAACTGTCGCCCGAAAGAGGCTGCCCGCTCACGCGCGCAGCCTCTTTTCAGATGGGGCAACCAATTTTTTATTGGTTTCCACTTGGAACTGACTTACAAAGCCATGTTCCGATGGCGCTGAAGCAGCGCCAAGCTAGAGTGAACGCCAGCTGTAAACAGCTCGCAAAGAATTTTAAATACGCCGCAGGAGAGATTCGCAATGGCTCAGCAGGGCAGTGGTTATCAGGCTCGCTATAAACGCATTCTACTCAAGCTTAGCGGCGAGGCCCTGATGGGCTCGGAAGAGTTCGGGATCGATCCGAAAGTGTTGGATCGAATGGCGCTGGAAGTCGGTCAGCTGGTCGGTATCGGCGTACAGGTCGGTCTGGTGATCGGTGGTGGTAACCTGTTCCGCGGCGAAGCGCTGAGCAAAGCCGGCATGGATCGGGTGACAGGCGACCACATGGGCATGCTGGCCACTGTGATGAATGCCCTGGCCATGCGCGACGCGCTGGAGCGTGCCAATATCTCGGCCATCGTGATGTCGGCCATTTCCATGGTCGGCGTAACCGATCACTATGATCGCCGCAAAGCCATGCGCCACCTGAACTCCAAAGACGTCGTGATTTTCGCGGCCGGTACCGGCAATCCGTTCTTCACCACGGATTCGGCAGCCTGCCTGCGCGCAATCGAAATCGACGCGGACGTCGTGCTCAAGGCGACCAAGGTTGATGGCGTCTACACAGCCGATCCGTTCAAAGACCCGCATGCCGAGAAGTTCGATCATCTGACTTATGATGAAGTGCTGGATCGCAAGCTGGGTGTGATGGACCTGACGGCTATTTGCCTGTGCCGCGACCACAAGATGCCGCTGCGCGTATTCAACATGAACAAACCCGGTGCCCTGCTGAACATCGTCCATGGCGGCGCTGAAGGTACCCTGATCGAGGAAGGTCAACAATGATCAACGAAATCAAGAAAGACGCTCAAGAGCGTATGCAAAAGTCTCTGGACTCCCTGTCCCATGCATTCGGTCAGATTCGTACCGGCAAGGCGCACCCAAGCATTCTGGGTAGCGTGATGGTGCCTTACTACGGCACTGACACCCCGCTGAGTGGCGTTGCCAACGTCACCGTGAAAGACTCGCGCACGCTGCAGGTCGTGGCGTTCGAGCGCAACATGCTCGCAGCCGTCGACAAGGCTATCCAGAGCGCCGGTCTGAACCTCAACCCGACTAACCTGGGTGAGTTGCTGTTGATCCCGATGCCGGCCCTCACCGAGGAAACGCGTAAAGGCTTCACCAAGCAGGCACGCAGCGCTGCTGAAGACGCGCGTGTTGCCGTGCGCAATATTCGTCGTGATGCTTTGGGCGAGCTCAAGAAACTGGTCAAGGACAAGGAAATCAGCGAAGACGAAGAGCGTCGTGCCATCGCTGATATCGATAAGCTGACCAAAGAATCCGAGGCCCAGATCACCAAGGCCACGGACGAGAAAGAAAAAGACCTGATGGCCGTATAAGGGTCGAGCTTTAAATGGACAAGACCAAGCAGACTGCGCCGTCCGCGGTGCCGCGCCATGTCGCGATCATCATGGATGGCAACAATCGCTGGGCGAAAAAACGCTTTATGCCGGGTGTTGCCGGGCATAAAGCGGGTGTGGATGCTGTTCGGGCCGTGATCGAGGTGTGTGCTGAGGCCAAGGTCGAAGTGCTCACCCTGTTCGCCTTCTCCAGTGAGAACTGGCAGCGCCCGGCCGATGAGGTCAGTGCCTTGATGGATCTGTTCTTCAAGGCCTTGCGTCGTGAGGCCAAGCGCCTCAACGACAACAACATCAGCCTGCGCATCATTGGCGATCGTTCGCGCTTCCATCCGGAGCTTCAGGCCGCGATGCGCGAAGCCGAAGCCATGACTGCGGGCTCCAATCGTTTTATCCTGCAGATCGCCGCCAACTACGGCGGTCAGTGGGATATCGCGCAAGCCGCGCAGCGTTTGGCGCGTGAAGTTCAGGCCGGGCATCTGCGTCCGGAAGACATTACTCCTGATCTGCTGCAAACCTGTCTGGCGACCGGCGATCTGCCGTTGCCGGACTTGTGCATCCGCACGGGCGGAGAGCACCGCATCAGCAACTTCCTGCTGTGGCAACTGGCTTACGCCGAGTTGTACTTCTCCGACCTGTTCTGGCCGGACTTCAAACACGATGCCATGCGCAATGCGCTGGCTGATTTCGCTTCGCGCCAGCGTCGTTTCGGTAAAACGAGCGAACAGGTCGAAGCTGGAGCCCGGGTTTAATGCTTAAACAACGAATCATCACTGCACTGATCCTGCTGCCGATCGCCTTGTGCGGGTTTTTCCTGCTCGAAGGTTCCGGTTTTGCGCTGTTCATCGGTCTGGTCGTGAGCCTCGGTGCCTGGGAATGGGCACGTCTGGCGGGCTTCACCGCACAATCGTTTCGCGTCGGCTTTGCTGCCGTCGTCGCATTGATGCTGTTCGTCATGTACGTGGTGCCCAGTCTCGCGCCGTGGGTGTTGGGTGCTTCGGTGCTTTGGTGGGCAGTTGCGACGTATCTGGTGCTGACCTACCCGCGTTCCAGCGAACATTGGTCCAGTGCTGCCAGCAAGCTAGTGATTGGTCTGTTGATTTTGCTGCCGGCCTGGCAAGGCCTGATGCAGATCAAGCAATACCCATTGGGTAACTGGCTGATCATGGCAGTGATGGTGCTGGTCTGGGGCGCAGATATCGGCGCTTATTTTTCCGGTCGTGCATTCGGCAAGCGTAAGTTGGCCCCTCAAGTCAGTCCGGGTAAAAGCTGGGAAGGCGTCTACGGCGGTCTTGCCCTCAGTCTGGTGATCACCGCTATTGTCGGCCTGGTACGTGACTGGACGGTTGCCGAGTTGCTCAAGGGTTTGATTGGTGCTGCGCTGATCGTCTTCATCTCGGTTGTGGGCGACCTCACCGAAAGCATGTTCAAGCGTCAGTCCGGCATCAAGGACAGCAGTAATCTGCTGCCAGGTCATGGCGGCGTTCTTGATCGTATCGACAGTCTGACCGCGGCCATTCCAGTCTTCGCGGTGTTGCTGTGGATGGCTGCGCCGTGAGCCGCCCGCAACAGATCACTGTTTTGGGGGCGACCGGCTCGATTGGTCTGAGCACCCTTGATGTTATTGCGCGTCACCCTGAGCGCTATCAGGTTTTCGCATTGAGCGGTTTCACTCGCCTGAGTGAGTTGCTGGCGTTGTGCATACGGCATGTGCCGCAATTTGCCGTGGTACCGCAAGTCGCCGCTGCGCGCGGTTTGCAGGACGATTTGCGCGCAGCCGGTTTGTCGACCCGTGTGCTGGTGGGGGAAGAGGGCCTGTGTCAGGTCGCTTCTGCTCCGGAAGTCGATGCGGTGATGGCGGCGATCGTTGGCGCGGCTGGCCTGCGTCCGACTCTGGCGGCCGTCGTGGCCGGCAAGAAGATCCTTTTGGCCAATAAAGAGGCGCTGGTAATGTCCGGCGCCCTGTTTATGCAGGCGGTACGCCAAAGCGGCTCTGTGCTGCTGCCGATCGACAGCGAACACAACGCGATTTTCCAGTGTATGCCACTGGATTTTGCTCGCGGATTGAGCGCTGTCGGTGTTCGCCGGATTTTGCTTACAGCCTCTGGTGGTCCGTTCCGACAGACGCCGATGAGCGAATTGGCGCACGTTTCACCTGAGCAAGCGTGTGCCCACCCGAACTGGTCCATGGGGCGCAAGATTTCAGTAGACTCGGCCAGCATGATGAATAAAGGTCTTGAGTTGATCGAGGCTTGCTGGTTGTTTGATGCAAAGCCGTCGCAAGTCGAGGTGGTGATCCACCCGCAGAGCGTGATTCACTCGCTGGTCGACTATGTCGATGGCTCGGTACTGGCGCAATTGGGGAACCCTGACATGCGCACACCGATCGCCAATGCTCTGGCTTGGCCGGAACGCATAGACTCCGGTGTGGCGCCGCTGGATCTGTTCGCAGTTGCGCGCCTGGACTTTGAGGCGCCGGATGAGCAGCGCTTCCCTTGTCTGCGTCTGGCGCGTCAAGCTGCCGAAGCAGGCGACAGTGCACCGGCGATGCTCAATGCGGCGAACGAAGTGGCGGTGGCGGCGTTTCTCGACGGACGAATCCGTTACCTGGAAATCGCGAGTATCATCGAGCAGGTGTTGAACCTCGAACCGGTCGTAGCACTGGATGATCTCGACGCTGTGTTTACGGCTGACGCCAAGGCGCGAGTTCTGGCTGAGCAGTGGTTGAAGCGTCACGATCGATAGAATTTGAAACACAATGGCGTCACGCGGCACTGAACAGGATTGCGGAGAAAGTAGATGAGCGCGCTCTATATGATTGCCGGCACCCTGATCGCCTTGGGTGTGCTGGTCACCTTTCACGAATTCGGCCACTTCTGGGTCGCGCGGCGCTGTGGCGTCAAGGTTCTGCGCTTTTCCGTAGGCTTCGGCATGCCTCTGCTGCGCTGGCACGACAAACAGGGCACTGAGTTCGTCATCGCCGCGATTCCGCTGGGTGGCTACGTCAAAATGCTCGACGAGCGTGAGGGCGAGGTGCCGGTTGATCAACTGGATCACTCGTTTAACCGCAAGACGGTTCGTCAGCGAATCGCCATTGTTGCCGCCGGCCCTGTCGCCAACTTCCTTTTGGCCCTGGTGTTTTTCTGGGTGCTGGCCATGCTCGGTAGCGAGCAGGTACGCCCGGTCATCGGTGCGGTCGAGTCTGGCAGCATCGCCGCCAAGGCTGGTTTGGGTGTGGGGCAGGAGATCGTCGCGATTGATGGCGAGCCGACCACCGGTTGGGCTGCCGTCAACTTGCAGTTGGTGCGTCGGCTTGGTGAAAGCGGTTCGTTGCAGTTGCTGGTGCGTGAGCAGGGCTCTACCGCGGACTCTCCACGCGAGTTGGTGCTGGATCACTGGCTGCAGGGGGCTGATGAGCCCGATCCTATCCGCTCATTGGGTATTCGTCCGTGGCGTCCGGCCTTGGCGCCCGTGCTTGCCGAGCTTGATCCAGAAGGTCCAGCTCAGGCGGCTGGCCTGAAAACCGGTGATCGCCTTCTGTCTTTGGATGGCCAGGCGCTTAATGACTGGCAGCAAGTGGTTGATACCGTTCGTACGCGTCCTGATACCAAAATCATGCTGCGTATCGAGCGCGACGGTGCTCAAATCGACGTCCCGGTCACCTTGGCAGCGCGCGGCAAAAGCAAGTCTCCAAGCGGTTATCTGGGGGCGGGTGTAAAAGCTGTCGACTGGCCACCGGAGATGATCCGCGAAGTCAGTTACGGGCCGTTGGCCGCGATTGGCGAGGGCGCCCATCGTACTTGGACCATGAGCATTCTGACGCTGGACTCACTCAAGAAAATGCTGTTCGGCGAGCTCTCGGTAAAAAACTTGAGTGGACCGATAACCATTGCTAAAGTGGCGGGCGCTTCTGCCAAGTCGGGCGTCGCTGATTTCCTGAATTTCCTTGCTTATCTGAGTATTAGCCTGGGAGTTCTGAATTTGCTGCCCATCCCTGTACTGGATGGGGGGCATTTGTTGTTTTATCTGATCGAGTGGGCGCGTGGTCGTCCCTTGTCGGATCGGGTGCAAGGTTGGGGGATACAGATCGGTATCAGTTTGGTGGTCGGGGTGATGTTGCTTGCTCTGGTCAACGATCTGGGTCGACTGTAACGCTTCGCTGAATTGCGAATCTGCCGCATTTTGCGGCAGTTTGTTTATTGCCAGTTGGAATAAGAAAGGACTTCATGAAACGTCTGCTGCTAACTGCGGTTCTCACCGTATTGATGATCGCCGAAGTTCACGCCGAGTCCTTCACTATCTCTGATATTCGCGTCAATGGCCTCCAGCGGGTCTCCGCGGGTAGCGTCTTTGGTGCCTTGCCGTTGAACGTCGGCGAGCAGGCGGATGATCGTCGCCTGGTGGAATCCACTCGTGCGTTGTTCAAAACCGGTTTCTTTCAAGATATCCAGCTGGGCCGCGAAGGCAACGTTCTGGTGATCACGGTTGTTGAGCGTCCATCTGTCGCCAGTATCGAGATCGAAGGTAACAAAGCGATCTCTACTGAAGACTTGATGAAAGGCCTCAAGCAATCCGGTCTGGCCGAAGGCGAGATCTTCCAGCGTGCCACCCTCGAAGGTGTCCGTAACGAACTGCAACGCCAGTACGTCGCGCAAGGCCGCTATTCCGCGACCGTCGATACCGAAGTGGTATCGCAGCCGCGTAACCGTGTTGGCCTGAAAGTGAAGATCAACGAAGGCACCGTTGCTGCCATTCAGCACATCAACGTGGTAGGCAACACGGTTTTTCCCGAGGAAGACCTGACCGACCTGTTCGAGCTGAAAACCACCAACTGGCTGTCGTTCTTCAAGAACGATGACAAATATGCCCGTGAAAAACTGTCCGGTGACCTGGAGCGTCTGCGTTCCTACTACCTGGATCGCGGCTATATCAATATGGATATTGCTTCGACCCAGGTGTCCATCACTCCGGACAAGAAGCATGTCTACATCACCGTCAACGTGACCGAGGGTGAGAAATACACCGTTCGTGACGTCAAACTCAGCGGTGATCTCAAAGTACCTGAAGATCAGATCAAGTCCTTGTTGCTGGTGCAGAAAGGCCAGGTGTTCTCGCGCAAGCTGATGACCACTACTTCTGAACTGATCACCCGTCGTCTGGGTAACGAGGGTTATACCTTCGCCAACGTCAACGGCGTGCCTCAGCCGCACGACGATGATCACACCGTAGACATCCTGTTTGCTGTCGATCCGGGCAAGCGTGCCTACGTCAACCGCATCAACTTCCGTGGCAACACCAAGTCCGAGGACGAAGTGCTGCGTCGCGAAATGCGTCAAATGGAAGGTGGCTGGGCTTCGACCTACCTGATCGACCAATCCAAGACCCGTCTTGAGCGTCTGGGCTTCTTCAAGGAAGTCAACGTCGAAACGCCGGCTGTTCCGGGTGTCGACGACCAGGTTGATGTGAACTACAGCGTTGAAGAGCAGGCTTCCGGTTCGATTACCGCCAGCGTCGGTTTCGCCCAGAGCGCCGGTTTGATCCTCGGTGGTTCGATTACCCAGAACAACTTCCTCGGTACCGGTAACCGCGTCAGCGTCGGTCTGACTCGAAGCGAATACCAGAGCCGCTACAACTTCGGCTACGTTGACCCCTACTGGACCGCCGATGGCGTGAGCCTGGGTTACAACGCGTTCTATCGCACAACCGACTACGCTGAACTCGATGCCGATATTTCGAGCTATTCCGTAGACAGCCTGGGTGCGGGTGTTAACGTTGGCTACCCGATCAGCGAGACTTCGCGACTGACCTTCGGTCTGTCTGCCCAGCAAGACAAGATCAAGACCGGCAAATACACCGTTGACGAGATTTTCGACTTCGTTAACAAAGAAGGCGACAACTACCTGAACTTCAAGGCGTCGGCCGGCTGGTCCGAGTCGACCCTGAACAAAGGTGTACTGCCAACCCGTGGTCGCTCCCAGAGCCTCACCCTGGAAACCACCATTCCGGGCAGCGACCTTGCATTCTACAAACTTGACTACCGTGGTCAGTTGTTCCAGCCGATCAGCGAAAACTACACTTTGCGTCTGCACACCGAACTGGGTTATGGCGACGGTTATGGTTCCACAGATGGCTTGCCGTTCTATGAAAACTACTATGCTGGTGGTTTCAACTCGGTTCGTGGCTTCAAGGACAGCACCCTCGGCCCGCGTAGCACACCAAGTTCGGGCAACAACCCGGGTACTGTCAAAGATCCGGACCAAGACCCGCTGCCGTTCGGTGGCAACGTCCTGATTCAGGGCGGTGTGGAAGTTCTGTTCCCGCTGCCATTCGTCAAGGATCAGCGTTCCCTGCGTACTTCGGTATTCTGGGACGTGGGTAACGTTTTCGATTCGCAGTGCAAGGACACCACCAACGCAAACGGCACTTCGTCCAACACCAAGTGCAACGACATCAGCCTGAGCAACATGGCCAGTTCCGTCGGTGTTGGCGTGACCTGGGTTACCGCGCTGGGCCCCCTGAGTTTTGCTCTGGCCATGCCGGTCAAAAAACCGGATAACGCTGAAACTCAAGTGTTCCAATTCTCCCTCGGCCAGACGTTCTAAGCGTCTGACCCAAGATAACGACAATGGATTTTGTAGGAGTGCATCGTGCGTAAGTTGACTCAATTGGTTCTCCTGGCCTCCGTACTGGTGGCAGGCCCGGCATTCGCCGACATGAAAATTGCCGTTCTGAACTATCAGATGGCGTTGCTGGAATCGGACGCGGCCAAGAAATACGCTGTCGATGCGGAGAAGAAGTTCGGTCCTCAACTGACCAAGCTCAAAACTCTGGAAAGCAGCGCCAAGGGCATTCAGGATCGTCTGATGGCCGGTGGTGACAAGATGCAGCAGGGCGAGCGTGAGCGTCTGGAGCTGGAGTTCAAGCAAAAGGCCCGTGACTTCCAGTTCCAGTCCAAGGAACTGAATGAAGCCAAGGCCGTTGCTGACCGCGAAATGCTCAAGCAACTGAAGCCGAAACTGGATAGCGCTGTAGAAGGCGTCATCAAGAAAGGTGGTTTTGACCTGGTGCTCGAACGTGGCGCAGTGATCGATGTCAAGCCTCAGTACGACATCACACGCCAGGTTATCGAGCGCATGAATCAGCTGAAGTAACCCATGACCGTGACTATCAAGCTCGGCCAGTTGGCCGAGTTCCTCGGCGCCACCCTGCGTGGCGACCCGGAGAAGCAAATTACTGGGCTAGCCACTTTGCAAGAGGCTGGCCCAGCTCAGTTGAGCTTTCTGGCAAATCCTCAATATCGAAAATACCTGGCCGGTTCTCAGGCAGCAGCCTTGTTGCTCAAAGACGCCGACGCAGAAGGTTTTGCCGGTAATGCAGTGGTGGTGCCAGATCCTTATCTGGCTTATGCACGTATCTCTCACTTGTTCGATCCCAAACCGAAAGCTGCCGCGGGTATCCATCCCTCGGCAGTCATCGCTGACGACGCTGTGGTTGATCCAACCGCCAGCATCGGCCCCTTCGTGGTGATCGAGGCGGGTGCACGCATTGGGGCGCAAGTCACGCTGGGTGCCCATTGCGTCATCGGTGCCCGCAGCGAAATCGGCGAGGGCGGCTGGCTCGCTCCGCGTGTCACGCTGTATCACGATGTGCACATCGGCAAGCGTGTGGTTGTCCAGTCCGGTGCCGTGCTCGGTGGTGAAGGCTTCGGCTTCGCCAATGAGAAGGGTATCTGGCAGAAAATTGCCCAGATCGGTGGTGTGACCATCGGCGACGATGTGGAGATCGGCGTGAATACTGCCATCGACCGCGGCGCGTTGGCCGATACCGTGATCGGCAATGGCGTGAAACTCGACAACCAGATCCAGATTGCCCACAACGTCCAGGTCGGTGATCACACTGCCATGGCCGCGTGCGTCGGGATCTCCGGTAGCACCAAAATCGGCAAGCACTGCATGCTGGCCGGAGGTGTCGGTCTGGTCGGCCACATTGATATTTGCGACAACGTTTTCCTGACCGGGATGACCATGGTGACGCACTCGATTACCGAGCCAGGCGCCTATTCTTCCGGCACAGCCATGCAACCGGCTGCCGAATGGCGCAAAAGCGCGGCACGCATTCGTCAGCTCGATGACATCGCGCGTCGTTTTAAACAGCTGGAAAAGCGCGTTGGGGAAGTGACCCCTGACGGCAATGCTTCATCAGATGGCTGATACCATTTCCATATCAAGTGTGCACAGCCTCTAGACTGCCTCCTTGATTTGCTAGAGGAGTGCGCGTCAGTCGCGCTCCCAATCTTTACATAGGCTTCCCCCCGAAATGATGGACATCAACGAGATTCGCGAATACCTGCCTCACCGTTACCCGTTCCTGCTGGTGGACCGGGTGGTGGATCTGGACACTGAAGGCAAGCGCATTCGCGCCTACAAGAATGTCAGCATCAATGAACCTTTCTTCAATGGTCACTTCCCGGCGCATCCAATCATGCCAGGCGTGCTGATCATCGAAGCGATGGCTCAAGCTGCCGGGATCCTCGGTTTCAAAATGCTCGACGTCAAACCGGCGGACGGCACCCTTTATTACTTCGTTGGTTCCGACAAGCTGCGTTTCCGCCAACCGGTCAAGCCTGGCGACCAGTTGATCCTTGAAGCCACGTTCATTAGCTGTAAACGCAAGATCTGGAAGTTTGAATGCCAGGCTTCGGTCGATGGCAAGCCGGTCTGCTCGGCCGAGATCATCTGCGCGGAACAAAAAGTATGAGTTTGATTGACCCTCGCGCAATCATCGATCCGTCGGCCGTTCTGGCAGACGGCGTCGAGGTCGGCCCTTGGTCGATCATCGGCGCAGGTGTGGAAATCGGCGAGGGTACCGTGATCGGGCCGCATGTGATCCTCAAAGGCCCGACACGTATCGGCAAGCACAATCGCATTTACCAGTTTTCCTCGGTAGGCGAAGACACGCCCGATCTGAAGTACAAAGGTGAAGAGACCCGACTGGTGATAGGTGACCACAACGTCATCCGCGAAGGCGTGACGATTCACCGTGGCACCGTGCAGGACCGTTCGGAAACCACGCTGGGCGATCACAACCTGATCATGGCCTATGCCCACATCGGTCACGACAGTGTCATCGGCAATAACTGCATCCTGGTCAACAACACGGCGTTGGCCGGCCATGTGCATGTTGACGACTGGGCGATCCTCTCCGGGTTCACCCTGGTTCACCAGTATTGCCACATTGGCGCCCATAGCTTTTCAGGCATGGGTACCGCGATCGGTAAAGACGTTCCCGCGTTTGTCACCGTGTTTGGCAACCCGGCCGAGGCGCGCAGCATGAATTTCGAAGGCATGCGCCGTCGCGGTTTCAGCGAAGACGCTATCCACGCATTGCGTCGTGCCTATAAGACCGTTTATCGCCAAGGGCTGACAGTCGAGCAGGCACTGGCTCAACTGGCCGAGCCTGCTGCTCTGTTCCCGGAAGTCGCGGTGTTTCGCGATTCCATCCAGTCGTCGACACGCGGCATCACCCGCTGATCATGGCCAATTTGCGTATTGCGCTGGTGGCGGGTGAAGCTTCCGGTGACATTTTGGGTGCCGGCCTCATGCGTGCCCTCAAGGCACAGCATCCGTCGGTCGAGTTCATCGGTGTCGGCGGTCCGTTGATGCAGGCGGAAGGTCTGACCTCGTACTTTCCCATGGAGCGCTTGTCGGTCATGGGGCTGGTTGAGGTCCTCGGTCGTTTGCGCGAGTTGCTCAAGCGTCGTAAAGAGCTGATTGCCACGCTGATTGCCGAAAAACCGGACGCGTTCATCGGTATCGATGCCCCCGACTTCAACCTCAATATCGAACTCAAGCTGCGTCAGGCCGGGATCAAAACCGTGCATTACGTCAGCCCGTCGGTGTGGGCGTGGCGGCAGAAGCGCGTGCTGAAGATTCGCGAAGGCTGCGATTTGATGCTCACCCTTTTCCCGTTCGAAGCCAGATTCTACGAAGAGAAAGGCGTACCGGTACGCTTCGTCGGTCACTCGCTGGCCGATGCCATTCCGCTGGAGGCTGATCGTGCGGCTGCGCGTGCCGAGTTGGGATTGCCTGATGGGCCGCTGATCGCGCTGATGCCTGGTAGTCGTGGCGGTGAGGTCGGTCGCCTCGGCGCACTGTTCCTCGATACCGCCCAGCGCCTGCGCGCGATGCGTCCGGGTGTGCGCTTTGTCATGCCGTGCGCCAGCCCGGAGCGCCGTTTGCAGCTTGAAGAACTGCTCGCTGGCCGCGATTTGCCGGTGACCTTGCTCGATGGCAAGTCTCATCTGGCCTTGGCTGCCTGTAACGCCGTATTGATCGCCTCCGGTACGGCAACCCTCGAAGCGCTGTTGTACAAGAGGCCGATGGTGGTTGCCTATCGTCTGGCACCGCTGACGTTCTGGATTCTCAAACGCATGGTCAAGAGCCCGTATGTATCGCTGCCAAATCTGTTGGCCCAGCGTCTGCTGGTTCCGGAGTTGTTGCAGGACGATGCAACTGTCGAGGCGCTTGCCCAGACCCTGTCGCCCTTGATCGAGGGCGGTGAAGAGCAGACTCGCGGCTTCGACGAGATTCACCGCACGCTGCGTCTGGACGCATCCAATCAGGCGGCGCATGCCGTCCTTAACCTGATCGGTCAATCACGATGAGCAAGACAAGCATGCAAATGGGCCTGGATTTCACGTTGGTCGCCGAAGTTGAAGAACTGGTCGCCGGCGTCGATGAAGTCGGTCGCGGCCCGTTGTGCGGTGCAGTGGTGACGGCAGCGGTGATCCTCGATCCGAACCGCCCTATCGTCGGGCTCAACGACTCGAAGAAACTCACCGAAGCCAAACGGGAAAAGCTTTACGACGAGATCATCGAAAAATCCCTGAGCTGGTGCATCGCTCGCGCCGAAGTCGAAGAAATCGATGAATTGAATATTTTGCACGCGACCATGCTGGCCATGCAGCGCGCCGTGGCCGGGCTGCACATCCAGCCGAAACTGGCGATGATCGATGGCAACCGCTGCCCGAAACTGCCGATGCGCGCCGAAGCGGTTGTAAAGGGCGATAGCAAGGTGCCTGCCATTGCTGCGGCATCGATTCTGGCCAAGGTCAGTCGTGACCGCGAAATGGCTGCGTTCGAACTGATTTACCCGGGTTATGGCATTGGCGGCCACAAAGGCTATCCGACGCCCGTTCATCTGGAAGCATTGGCCCGGCTCGGGCCGACCCCGATTCACCGGCGCTCGTTCGCCCCGGTGCGTCAGGCTTATGAGGCGCTGGAAGGCCTGACGCAGGTTTAGTCGCAAGGCTGATGTTTTGTTCGAGGCCCGGTACAATCCGGGCCTTGTTGTCTCTATGTAACTGGACAGGATCACTATGCCGGCTTCATTCGTTCACCTACGCCTGCACACTGAATACTCCCTGGTCGACGGGCTGGTGCGGATCAAGCCACTGGTCAAGGCCCTGGCTGGCATGAACATGCCGGCCGTCGCGGTCACCGATCAGAACAACATGTGTTCCCTGGTCAAATTCTATAAAAACACCATGGGCGCAGGGATCAAGCCGATCTGCGGCGCTGACCTGTGGCTGTCGAACAAGGATCCGGATGCGCCGCTGAGCCGGATCAGCCTGTTGGTCATGAACGCCAAGGGCTATCGCAATCTCACTGAGCTGATTTCCCGTGGCTTCATTGAAGGTCAGCGCAATGGCATGATCATCGTCGAGCGCGAGTGGGTCGCCGAGGCCAGCGAAGGCCTGATCATGCTGTCTGCCGCCAAAGAAGGCGAGATCGGCATGGCCCTCATCGGCGGTAACCCGGCTGAAGCTGAGGTTCTGACGCGTGAATGGATGGCGGTGTTTCCGGATCGTTTTTATCTGGAAATCCAGCGTACCAACCGTCCCAACGATGAAGAGCAACTGCATGGTGCTGTGGCTCTGGCTGACAAGCTGGGCGCGCCACTGGTGGCGAGCAACGATGTGCGTTTCATCAAGCAGGAAGACTTCGCCGCCCACGAAACCCGCGTTTGCATCGGTGAGGGCCGCGCCCTCGACGATCCGCGGCGTTCGAAGAATTACAGCGATCAGCAATACCTCAAAAGCGCCGAGGAAATGGCCGAGCTGTTCAGCGACATTCCTGACGCCATCGAAAACACCGTCGAAATTGCCAAACGCTGCAATATCGATGTGAAACTGGGCACGCACTTCCTGCCCAACTTCCCGATTCCCGATGGCATGACCATCGATGAGTACTTCCGCAAGGTGTCCTTCGACGGTCTGGAGGAGCGGCTCGCGGTTCTGTTGCCCAAAGACACCACCGAAGACTACGAAGCCAAGCGTCAGGTGTACGTCGACCGCTTGAATTTCGAGCTGGATATCATCATCCAGATGGGCTTCCCCGGTTATTTCCTGATCGTGATGGACTTTATCCAGTGGGCCAAGAACAACGGCGTACCGGTTGGACCTGGTCGTGGGTCGGGTGCCGGATCGCTGGTGGCCTATGTGCAGAAAATCACCGACCTCGACCCGCTGGAATACGACCTGCTGTTCGAACGTTTCCTTAACCCGGAACGGGTATCGATGCCCGACTTCGACGTCGACTTCTGCATGGACGGTCGTGACCGGGTGATCGACTATGTGGCCGAGAAATACGGGCGCAACGCGGTAAGCCAGATCATCACCTTCGGTTCCATGGCGGCAAAAGCTGTGGTGCGTGACGTGGCGCGGGTACAGGGCAAGTCCTACGGCCTGGCGGATCGTCTGTCGAAGATGATTCCGTTTGAAGTCGGCATGACCCTGGAAAAAGCCTACGAGCAGGAAGAGATCCTGCGCGACTTCATCAAGGTCGATGAAGAGGCGGCGGAAATCTGGGAGATGGCGCGCAAGCTCGAAGGCGTTGTGCGTAACGTCGGCAAGCACGCTGGTGGTGTGGTGATCGCACCGACCAAACTGACCGACTTCTCGCCGATCTATTGCGACGAGGCCGGTGACGGTCTGGTAACCCAGTTCGACAAGGACGATGTTGAGGCTGCCGGTCTGGTGAAGTTCGACTTCCTCGGTCTGCGGACGTTGACGGTTATTGACTGGGCGCTAAAGACCATCAACCGAGACCGCGCCAAGGTCGACGAACCACCGCTGGATATCGCGTTCATCCCGCTGGATGACAAACCGACTTACCAGTTGCTGCAAAAAGCTGAAACCACTGCGGTGTTCCAGCTTGAATCCCGAGGCATGAAAGAGCTGATCAAAAAGCTCAAGCCCGACTGCCTGGAAGACTTGATCGCACTGGTAGCGCTGTTCCGTCCGGGCCCGCTGCAGTCCGGCATGGTGGACGACTTCATCAACCGTAAGCACGGTCGCGCCGAACTGGCGTACCCGCACTCGGATTACCAGTACGAGGGCCTCAAGCCAGTATTGGCACCGACTTACGGCATCATCCTGTATCAGGAACAGGTGATGCAGATTGCCCAGGTCATGGCCGGTTACACCCTCGGCGGTGCGGACATGCTGCGTCGGGCGATGGGTAAGAAAAAACCCGAAGAGATGGCCAAACAGCGCGGCGGTTTCATTGAAGGTTGCAAGACCAACAATATCGACGCCGACCTCGCCGGTAACATTTTCGACCTGGTGGAAAAATTCGCCGGTTACGGCTTCAACAAGTCTCACTCCGCCGCTTACGGTCTGGTTTCGTATCAGACTGCCTGGCTGAAAACCCATTACCCGGCGCCGTTCATGGCTGCGGTACTGTCGGCGGACATGCACAACACCGACAAGGTCGTGACCTTGATCGAAGAAATTCGCACGATGAAGCTGCGTCTCGACGCGCCAGACGTGAATACTTCGGAGTTCAAGTTCACGGTGAACGACGACGGCCGCATTGTGTATGGCCTCGGCGCGATCAAAGGGGTCGGTGAAGGCCCGGTAGAAGCAATCACTGAGGCGCGTCAGGAAGGCCCGTTCAAGGATTTGTTCGATTTCTGCGCCCGTGTCGACCTCAAGCGCATCAACAAGCGCACGCTCGACGGTTTGATTCGCAGCGGTGCACTGGATCGTCTGGGGCCTTATTTTCACGACGAACAAAAGGCTTATCAGGCCAATATCGACCGTAATCGCGCGGTGTTGCTGGCGGCGATGGAGGAGGCGATCAAGGCTGCAGAGCAAACCGCCCGCACCCACGACAGTGGTCACGCCGACCTGTTTGGCGGTCTGTTCGTCGAGGAAGATGCTGACGTTTATGCCAGTCATCGCAAAGCCAAGGAGCTGACCCTCAAGGAGCGCCTCAAGGGTGAAAAAGACACCCTGGGCCTGTACCTGACCGGTCACCCGATTGACGAATACGAAGGTGAGATCCGCCGTTTCGCCCGCCAGCGCATCATCGACCTGAAACCGGCGCGCGATACGCAAACCGTGGCCGGGATGATCATTGCCCTGCGGGTGATGAAGAACAAGAAGGGCGACAAGATGGGCTTCATCACCCTCGACGACCGCTCCGGCCGGATCGAAGCGTCGCTGTTTGCCGAAGCGTTCCATTCCGCGCAGTCGCTGTTGCAGACCGACGCGATGGTGGTGGTTGAAGGCGAGGTCAGCAACGATGACTTCTCCGGCGGCCTGCGCCTGCGGGTCAAGCGCGTGATGAGCATGGAAGATGCGCGCACCAACCTTGCCGAAAGCCTGCGCCTGAAGCTGCAAACCCAGGACCTCAAAGGCGATCAGCTACGCTGGTTGGGTGATTTGCTCAAGCGTCATCGCGGGGCGTGTCCGATCACCATGGAGTACACCAGCCCCGATGCGAAGACCTTGCTGCAGTTTGGCGAGACCTGGCGCATCGACCCGGCGGATGCGTTGATTCAAGCCTTGCGTGACCAGTTCGGGCGAGACAACGTCTTCCTCCAATACCGTTGAGCGGCAGGTGCCATCATTGCGCTTGCCCGAAACCTGAATTTTTAATCTCGACCTTAGCGCGCCTCTCCCTTAAGGTAGGGCGCGAATAGACAACCGGCCGACCCAAGCTCATTTGGGATACGACCCAAGACGGACGCCTATGAACCCGAATTTTCTAGATTTCGAACAGCCGATCGCCGACCTGCAAGCCAAGATCGAAGAGTTGCGCTTGGTCGGTAATGACAATTCGCTGAATATCGGCGATGAGATCTCCCGCCTGCAGGACAAGAGCAAAACGCTGACCGAGGACATCTTCGGCAAGCTGACCAGCTGGCAGATCGCACGCTTGGCGCGTCACCCGAAACGCCCGTATACCCTGGACTACATCGAACACATCTTCACCGAGTTCGATGAACTGCACGGCGACCGTCACTTCTCCGACGACGCTGCGATCGTGGGGGGCATTGCTCGTCTGGAAGACCAGCCAGTGATGATCATCGGTCACCAGAAGGGCCGCGAAGTCCGTGAAAAAGTACGCCGCAACTTCGGCATGCCGCGTCCGGAAGGCTACCGCAAGGCATGCCGTCTGATGGAAATGGCCGAGCGTTTCAAAATGCCGATCCTGACCTTCATCGACACCCCGGGTGCCTATCCAGGTATCGACGCCGAAGAGCGTAACCAGAGCGAAGCCATCGCCTGGAACCTGCGTGTGATGTCGCGCCTGAAGACCCCGATCATCGCCACCGTTATCGGCGAGGGTGGTTCAGGCGGTGCACTGGCCATCGGTGTTTGCGATCAGTTGAACATGCTGCAGTACTCGACCTACGCGGTGATCTCGCCGGAAGGTTGTGCTTCGATTCTGTGGAAAACCGCCGAAAAAGCGCCGGACGCTGCTGAAGCCATGGGCATCACTGCCGAGCGCCTGAAAGGTCTGGGCATCGTTGACAAGGTGATCGGCGAGCCTTTGGGCGGCGCTCACCGTGATCCGGCCGCTGCCGCTGCCTCGATTCGTGCCGAGCTGAGCTCGCAGCTGGCAATGCTGAAGAAGTTCGACAACGAAGCGCTGCTCAAGCGCCGTTACGATCGACTGATGAGCTACGGTCTCTGACAGATCGCGCAATACCCAATGTGGGAGCGGGCTTGCTCGCGAAAGCGGTATAACAGTCGACAGATGTGTTGAATGTTGAGACGCCTTCGCGAGCAAGCCCGCTCACACTTTGATTTGGGCAAAGAGTTAGATAGGGGTCAGTCCGTGAGTGATCTGCCTTCCCGGCTTCTGCTGAATCTTGCAGCTTGGCGCAACGCCACTGCATGGCGCGTCGCTTTCTCCGGTGGTCTCGACTCGACCGTCCTGCTGCATCTGCTTGCCGATCTCGTAAAAGACCAATCCCTTCCGGCGCTAAGCGCCATCCACATTCATCACGGCCTCCAGCCTGCGGCGGATGCGTGGCCACAGCATTGCCAGTCGTTCTGTGATGCGCTGGGTGTTCCATTGCAAGTGGAGCGGGTCACGGTGCAACCGGGTGCGAGTCTGGAGCGAGCGGCGCGCAATGCGCGTTATGCGGTGTTCGGTGCGCTGACGCAGGCCAATGATGTGCTGCTGACCGGTCAGCATCGGGATGATCAGGCCGAAACATTACTGTTTCGTCTGTTGCGTGGCGCAGGTGTCAGAGGATTATCGGGCATGCCGAGCCAGCGAGCGCTGGGGCGGGGTGTTCTGATTCGACCTTTGCTTGATGTCCCTCGGGCTGAACTGGAGGCCTACGCACAAGCTCATCAATTGCACTGGATCGAAGACCCGTCGAATCAGGATCGTCAGTTCTCGCGTAATTACCTGCGCCATCAGGTCATGCCGCTGCTGAGCAGTCGCTGGCCGCAAGCGCCAGCAAGCATGGCGCGCAGCGCTGCGCATCTGCGTGAGGCGCAGGGTTTGCTCGATGAATTGGCGCAAATCGATCTGGCACAGGCTGCAACGCCTCATGAGTTCCAATGGCTGCGCTTGCCGTCTCTGGCGTTGGCGCCACTTTGCGCTCTCACCGCCCCCCGGCAACGAAATGCGCTGAGTCATTGGCTCGAACCGCTGACACGTTTGCCTGACACCGACCATTGGTCGGGTTGGGCGGATCTGTGCAATGCCAGTCACGATGCTTCGCCGGTCTGGCGTCTGGCCGATGGCGAGTTGCATCGCAGTGCCGGTCGTCTGTGGTGGCTCAGTGGCGACTGGCTGCGCGCTCCAGTGATCGACGGCGAGTGGCAGGCACCGGCGTCGCCGCTAAGCTTGCCCCATAACGGGGGGGTCATGTTCAGCGGTCAGGCTCCCTGCGGCCCGTTACGCATTGCCTATCGGCAGGGTGGCGAAGTGATGCATTTGGCGGATCGCGGCCATCGCGACCTCAAACGGTTGCTCAATGAGCGTGCGGTGCCGGGTTTCGTGCGTGGCAGATTGCCGCTGCTTTTTCGCGGTGACGAATTGCTCGCGGTGGCGAACCTGCCGGGACTTGATGGCCACGAGCAGGACGGCTGGAAAATGAGTTGGCAGCCAACAGACGAAGATCAAGGTTTGAGATGAAAGGGGCATTCCGGTAGACTACGCTCCCTTCTTGATACAACTTCTGTGGATTCGCCTGAATTGCAGGAGTTGCCGATTACCAAGCAGTCTTTGCTGGGCGATTCCAAAAAATGTGTAGCGCACAACGTACCGGTGTTTCATCTGCCGGTCTGTCCCAACGCGGCGGTTTTTTTGAAAGGTGCACTGTGATTAATGCTGGTGATCGGGGGCTTCGGCCTTCCTTCGCTTTCCCCGGCGGCTCGTACCGCTTTAACGCAGACTTCTAGGGTTTTTCATGACGCGCTACATATTCGTCACGGGCGGTGTTGTTTCTTCATTGGGGAAAGGCATTGCCTCGGCTTCATTGGCGGCCATCCTGGAGGCGCGGGGGCTTAAAGTCACCATGCTTAAGCTGGATCCGTACATCAACGTTGACCCGGGCACGATGAGCCCGTTCCAGCACGGTGAAGTGTTCGTCACCCATGACGGTGCCGAGACTGACCTGGACCTGGGCCATTACGAGCGGTTCATCCGCACGACCATGACCCAGAACAACAACTTCACCACCGGCCGTGTCTACGAGCACGTGCTGCGCAAAGAGCGCCGTGGTGACTACCTGGGTGCAACCATCCAGGTGATCCCGCACATCACCGACGAAATCAAGCGCCGCATCATCAAGGGTGCTGGCGATGCTGACGTGGCCATGGTCGAGATCGGTGGCACCGTGGGTGACATCGAGTCGCAACCGTTCCTCGAAGCCATTCGTCAATTGCGTTTCGAAGTCGGCGCCAAGCGCGCGATGCTGATGCACCTGACCTTGGTGCCGTACATCGCCACGGCTGGCGAGACCAAAACCAAGCCAACCCAGCACTCGGTAAAAGAGCTGCGTTCGATCGGCCTGCAGCCAGACGTGCTGGTGTGCCGTTCCGATCACCCGATCGACATCTCGTCGCGTCGCAAAATCGCTCAGTTCACCAACGTTGAAGAACGTGCGGTGATCGCGCTGGAAGACGCCGACACTATCTACAAGATCCCGGGCATCCTGCATTCCCAGGGCCTGGACGATTTCGTTGTCGAGCGTTTTGGCCTGCAATGCGGCAGCGCTGATCTGTCCGAGTGGGAAGCAGTGGTTGATGCCAAGCTGAACCCGGAACACGAAGTCACCATCGCGATGGTCGGCAAATACATGGAGCTGCTGGACGCCTACAAGTCGCTGATCGAAGCGATGAGTCACGCCGGCATCAGCAACCGCACCAAGGTCAACCTGCGCTACATCGACTCCGAAGACATCGAAAACCAGGGCACTGCGCTGCTCGAAGGTGTTGACGCGATTCTGGTGCCGGGCGGCTTCGGTCTGCGTGGCGTGGAAGGCAAGATCACCGCTGTTCAGTACGCTCGCGAAAACAAGGTTCCGTACCTGGGTATCTGCCTGGGTATGCAAGTGGCAGTCATCGAGTTCGCCCGTAACGTAATGGGCTGGAAAGACGCCAACTCCACCGAGTTCGATCGCGCCAGCGGTCACCCGGTCGTGGGCCTGATCACCGAGTGGGAAGATGCGACCGGTGCCGTTGAAGTGCGTACCGAAGCTTCCGACCTGGGCGGCACCATGCGTCTCGGCGCTCAGGATTGCCTGCTCGAAGCCGGCTCCAAAGTGCACGATTGCTACGGCAAGGACGTGATTGTCGAGCGTCACCGTCATCGTTACGAAGTGAACAACAACCTGCTGCCGCAAATCATCGAAGCCGGCCTGAAAATCTCCGGTCGTTCCGCTGATGCTGCGCTGGTTGAAGTGGTTGAAGCACCGGATCATCCATGGTTCGTGGCTTGCCAGTTCCACCCTGAGTTCACCTCGACACCACGCGATGGCCATCCGCTGTTCAGCGGTTTTGTCAAAGCAGCGTTGGCTCAACACCAGAAGAAGGCGTAACCCCGATGGCACAGAAGATCATCCGCGTCGGCGACATCGAAATTGCCAACGACAAACCCATGGTGCTGTTCGGCGGCATGAACGTGCTGGAAAGCCGTGACATGGCCATGCAGGTTTGCGAAGAGTACGTGAAGGTTACCGAAAAGCTCGGCATCCCTTACGTGTTCAAGGCCAGCTTCGACAAAGCCAACCGTTCTTCTGTGGCCTCTTATCGCGGTCCTGGCCTGGAAGAGGGCATGCGCATCTTCCAGGACATCAAACAAGCCTTTGGCGTGCCGATCATCACCGACGTCCATGAGCCTGATCAGGCTCAGGTCGTTGCTGAAGTCTGCGACATCATCCAGTTGCCGGCCTTCCTGTCGCGCCAGACCGATCTGGTTGTCGCGATGGCCAGGACCAATGCCGTGATCAACATCAAGAAAGCCCAGTTCCTCGCCCCTCAGGAAATGAAACACATCCTGAACAAGTGCGTGGAAGCGGGTAACGACCAATTGATCCTCTGCGAGCGTGGTTCGAGCTTCGGCTACAACAACCTCGTGGTCGACATGCTCGGCTTCGGCATCATGAAGCAGTTCGAGTACCCGGTGTTCTTCGACGTGACTCACTCGCTGCAAATGCCTGGCGGTCGTTCCGACTCCGCCGGCGGTCGCCGCGCACAGGTTCTGGATCTGGCCAAGGCTGGCATGAGCCAGGGCTTGGCGGGTCTGTTCCTTGAGGCCCACCCAGACCCGGACAACGCCAAATGCGATGGCCCTTGCGCCTTGCGTCTGGACAAACTGGAGCCATTCCTGGCCCAGCTCAAAGCTTTGGACGAACTGGTGAAGAGTTTTCCGACGGTAGAAACCGCGTAAACCTCAATTCTCCGGTAAAGTACCGCACGATTTGTCGCTCATGCCCTCGGGCATGAGCGTTATCGTCTGCAAGACTGCCCGCTGCACACCCCTTGCCGACGGTAAAAAGATTTCCTCTAGCTGCGTCGTTTTCGTCAACTTTGGAGTGTTTACAACAATGGCAAAAATCGTCGACATCAAAGGTCGTGAAGTTCTCGACTCCCGTGGCAATCCCACCGTGGAAGCGGACGTGCTTCTCGACAACGGCATCATCGGCAGCGCCTGCGCGCCATCCGGTGCATCCACTGGCTCGCGTGAAGCGCTCGAGCTGCGTGATGGCGACAAGAGCCGTTACCTGGGCAAGGGCGTGCTCAAAGCGGTAGCCAACATCAACGGTCCGATCCGCGATCTGCTGCTGGGCGCCGACCCAAGCGACCAGAAAGCCCTGGATCACGCGATGATCAAGCTCGACGGTACCGAAAACAAAGCAACCCTGGGCGCCAACGCCATCCTCGCCGTGTCCCTGGCTGCGGCCAAGGCTGCTGCACAGGATCAGGACCTGCCGCTGTACGCGCACATCGCCAACCTGAACGGCACTCCGGGTGTTTACTCGATGCCGGTGCCGATGATGAACATCATCAACGGCGGCGAGCACGCCGATAACAACGTCGACATCCAGGAATTCATGGTTCAGCCAGTCGGCGCCAAGTCTTTCTCGGAAGGTCTGCGCATGGGCACCGAGATTTTCCATCACCTCAAAGCTGTACTGAAGGCTCGTGGCCTGAGCACCGCTGTTGGCGACGAAGGCGGTTTCGCACCGAACCTGGCGTCCAACGAAGACGCTTTGAAAGTGATCTCCGAAGCCGTAGCCAACGCCGGTTACAAGCTGGGCACCGACGTGACCCTGGCGCTGGACTGCGCGGCCAGCGAATTCTACGAAGACGGCAAGTACAACCTGTCCGGAGAAGGTCAGGTATTCACCGCTGAAGGTTTTGCCGATTACCTCAAAGGCCTGACCGAACGTTATCCGATCATCTCGATCGAAGACGGTCTGGACGAGTCCGACTGGGCTGGCTGGAAGATCCTCACCGACAAGATCGGCGAGAAGGTTCAACTGGTTGGCGACGACCTGTTTGTGACCAATACCAAGATCCTGAAAGAAGGCATCGATAAAAAGATCGCCAACTCGATCCTGATCAAGTTCAACCAGATCGGCACGCTGACCGAAACCCTGGAAGCCATCCAGATGGCCAAGGCTGCCGGTTACACCGCCGTGATCTCGCACCGCTCGGGCGAAACCGAAGATTCGACCATTGCCGACCTGGCTGTGGGCACCTCGGCTGGCCAGATCAAGACCGGTTCGCTGTGCCGTTCCGACCGCGTTTCCAAGTACAACCAACTGCTGCGTATCGAAGAGCAGTTGAATGGCAAAGCCAAGTACAACGGTCGTAGCGAGTTCCGCGGTTAAGCGCAAACTGATGGAAGGACACCGGATTGTGTCGGAAAAGTCGTGACAGCGATGGATTTGCCACTAATCTGATGCCTTGAAAGCACAAGCCTGGTTCTTCCAGGCTTCGTGCTATCAGACGTTTCAAATTTTGCATGGCTGTCTTTTTTCACTGGATACCTGATATTCGATGCGCAGTCCCTACTGGTTGTTTCTAGTGTTGCTCTTGCTACTGGCCGGTCTGCAGTACCGTCTGTGGGTGGGCGATGGCAGTCTGGCGCAGGTCGCCGAACTGAATCAGCAGATTGCTGATCAACACGCCGAGAACGAAGCCTTGCTGGAGCGCAACCGGGTGATGGACGCCGAGGTCAGTGAGCTGAAAAAAGGCATGGAGACCGTTGAGGAACGAGCTCGCCATGAACTGGGCATGGTCAAGGACGGCGAAACCCTTTATCAGTTGGCTCAATGAACGATTCGCTGCCGGCCTTCTGGGCCGTGATTCCTGCCGCGGGCGTGGGTGCCCGAATGGCCGCGGACCGTCCCAAGCAATACCTGCAACTGGACGGGCGCACAATTCTCGAACACAGCCTCGGCTGTTTCCTCGATCACCCGAGCCTCATGGGGTTGGTGGTCAGTCTTGCTGTTGATGATCCTTATTGGCCGAACCTTGCTTGCGTCAACGATCCGCGTATTCAGCGGGTAGACGGCGGGGCCGAACGTTCTGGCTCGGTGCTCAATGCCTTGCTGCATCTGAATGCGCAGGGTGCCGACGATGACGATTGGGTGCTGGTGCACGATGCGGCACGACCTAACCTGAGCCGTGATGACCTCGACAGGTTGCTTGCCGAACTGGCCACTGACCCGGTGGGCGGTTTGCTGGCGGTGCCTGCGCGCGACACGCTCAAACGGGTCGACAAGCATGGTCGTGTTGTCGAAACCGTTGATCGCAGTGTGATCTGGCAGGCTTATACGCCACAGATGTTTCGCCTTGGTGCGCTGCACCGAGCGTTGGCGGACAGTCTGGTCGCGCAGGCAGTGATTACCGATGAGGCCTCGGCGATGGAGTGGGCTGGTCTGGCGCCGCGTCTGATCGAGGGGCGCGCGGATAACCTCAAAGTGACCCGGCCGGAAGATCTGGAGTGGCTGCGTCAGCGTTGGGCCAATCGCCGCTGAATCCCGGTCGCATAAACAACCCATCCCTCAGTTGCGATACTCAGGCCGCTCGGCCAACCCTTCCTTCAAGAAATCCACCAGTTTTCGCACTTTCGGCGACAGGTGCCGCTGCTGCGGATACAGCGCCCACACCGCGGTATTCGGCGGTTGATGGGCCTCCAGCAACGAAATCAACGCGCCGCTGTGCAGGTGCTCCAGCACGTAATAGTCCGGCAACTGACACAGACCGACCCCTTGCAGCGCCGCATCCAGCACCGCTTGCCCACTGTTGCAGCGCCAGTTTCCCTGCACCCGTTGGGAAAATTCTCGCCCGTTCTGTTCCAGTTGCCAGATATCCGAGCTGCCGATCAGGCAATTGTGCCGGCTCAGTTCCGACAAACTGTGTGGGCGGCCATACCTTTCCAGGTAGGACGGCGACGCACACAGATACATGCGCCGTGGCGCCAAGCGAGCAGCGACCAGTCGCGAGTCCTGCAACCGGCCCAGGCGAATCGCCAGATCCAAACCCTCATGCACCAAATCGAGTTGACGGTTGCTCAGTTCGATGTCGACGCGCAGTTGCGGGTAATGCCCCATGAATCGCGTCACCAGCGGCACGATAAAACGTTCGCCGTACGCCACGGCACAGGTCATGCGTAGCATGCCTTTGGGTTCGCTGGTCAGATCGCCGACCGCGCGCAGAGCTTCTTCTCGCCCGTCCTGCAAGCGTTGGCAATGTTGCAGAAAGGTTTGGCCGGCCTCGGTCAGTGCCACTCGACGAGTGCTGCGGTAGAGCAAGCGTGTCTGTAAACGCTCTTCCAGTCGTACGATTTGTCGACTGATGTGTGAGGAAGAAACACCAAGGCGTTCGGCAGCGGCGGTGAATTGGCTGCATTCGGCAACGGCGACGAATTCATCGATGCCTTCCCAGCGGTTGTCGGTCATCGGGATTATCCCTGTGTGGCAATAATGTTTTGCTTTTGTTCGGATTATTCATCAGTTGGCGCTGAACTACACTGCGTGTCTCGTTTTTATTCACTGGAGAGTCAGCATGATCAAGTCGCGCGCCGCCGTTGCCTTCGAGGCCAAGAAGCCGCTGGAAATCGTAGAAGTCGATGTCGCCATGCCCAAGGCGGGTGAAGTGTTGCTGCGCGTGGTGGCTTCCGGTGTTTGCCACACTGACGCTTACACGTTGTCCGGCGCTGACCCGGAAGGCATCTTTCCATCGATCCTCGGCCACGAAGGCGGCGCCATCGTTGAAGCTATCGGCGAAGGTGTCACCTCGGTTGCCGTTGGCGATCATGTGATCCCGCTGTACACCCCGGAATGCGGCCAGTGCAAATTCTGCAAGTCGGGCAAGACCAACCTGTGTCAGGCGATTCGTGCCACCCAGGGCAAAGGTTTGATGCCGGACGGCACTTCGCGTTTTTCCTACAAAGGCGAAACGATTTTCCACTACATGGGGACTTCGACCTTTTCCGAATACACCGTGTTGCCGGAAATCTCCGTGGCCAAGATCGCCAAGGACGCGCCATTGGAGAAGGTTTGCCTGCTGGGCTGTGGCGTCACCACCGGTATCGGCGCCGTAATCAACACCGCCAAGGTCAAGCCGGGTGACACCGTAGCGATCTTCGGTCTCGGCGGCATTGGCCTGTCGGCGGTCATCGGCGCCGTGAAGGCCAAGGCTTCGCGCATCATCGCCATCGATATCAACCCGGCCAAGTTCGAGATCGCCAAACAGTTGGGTGCCACCGATTGCGTTAACCCGAAAGACTTCGATCGTCCGATCCAGGAAGTGATCGTCGACATGACCGACGGCGGTGTCGACTTTTCTTTCGAATGTATCGGTAACGTGCAATTGATGCGCGCAGCGCTGGAATGCTGCCACAAGGGTTGGGGTGAGTCGGTGATCATCGGCGTGGCCGGTGCGGGCCAGGAAATCTCCACTCGTCCATTCCAACTGGTGACCGGGCGCGTCTGGCGCGGTTCGGCGTTCGGTGGCGTGCGTGGTCGCACCGAGCTGCCAAGCTACGTCGACATGGCCCAAAGCGGTGAAATTCCACTGGATACGTTCATCACCCACACCATGGGCCTGGAAGACATCAACAAGGCATTCGACCTGATGCACGAAGGCAAGAGCATTCGTACCGTCATTCATTTCTGATCAATCGCGACGTCATGGCTGCAAGTCTTGAAGGCTTGCAGCTTCGGCCGCGTAGGAGTCTTTACATGAGTCTGGAAAATATCTCCTGTCAGAAAAGTTTTGGTGGATGGCACAAGCGCTATCGCCATCGCTCGGATGTGCTCGGCTGCGACATGGTATTTGCCGTGTACTTGCCGCCACAGGCGGAGCAGGGCGGCAAGTTACCGGTGCTGTATTGGCTATCGGGCCTGACCTGTACCGATGAAAACTTCATGCAGAAAGCCGGCGCCATGCGCATGGCCGCCGAGCTCGGCTTGATCATCGTGGCGCCGGACACCAGTCCGCGTGGCCCTGATGTGCCGGGCGATCCTGAAGGTGCGTGGGACTTCGGCCTCGGTGCCGGATTTTATCTCAATGCCACGCAGGAACCGTGGTCGAGGCACTATCGGATGCATGACTATGTCGTGCAGGAATTGCCTTCACTGGTTGAAGCGCATTTTCCGGCCTCCGATAAGCGCAGCATCAGCGGCCACTCCATGGGCGGTCACGGCGCGCTCGTATGTGCGTTGCGTAATCCCGGGCGTTACCAATCGGTGTCGGCCTTTTCGCCGATCAACAACCCGATGGATTGCCCGTGGGGGCAGAAGGCGTTTTCGCGCTATTTGGGTGAAGACCGTTCGAAGTGGAAAGAATGGGATGCCTGCGCGCTGATCGCCGAAGCCAACGAAAAGCTGCCGCTGCTGGTTGATCAAGGTGATCGGGATGACTTCCTGGCCACCCAGCTTAAACCCGAAGCCCTGCAACAAACGGCAAAACAAGCGAACCATCCGCTGACGTTGCGCCTGCAACCGGGCTACGACCACAGTTATTTCTTCATCTCAAGCTTCATAGACGACCACTTGCAGCATCACGCACGCGCTCTGCGCGGTTAATGCAGGTAGAATCACGCCCTGACAAAAATCGGGGCGTTTTTTTATGCGTATTGGCCACGGCTATGATGTGCACCGTTTCGCTGAAGGCGATTTCATTACTCTGGGCGGCGTGCAGATTGCACACGGCTTCGGGCTGCTCGCTCATTCCGACGGTGACGTCCTGCTGCACGCCTTGAGCGATGCCTTGCTCGGCGCAGCTGCGCTGGGTGATATCGGCAAACACTTTCCGGACACCGACCCGCAGTTCAAGGGCGCCGACAGTCGCGCATTGCTGCGTCATGTGGTCGGGTTGATCCACGCCAAAGGCTGGAAAGTCGGCAATGTCGACAACACCATCGTCGCCCAGGCGCCGAAAATGGCCCCGCATATCGAATCGATGCGCGCGCTGATCGCTGCGGATCTACAAGTTGAGTTGGATCAAGTGAACGTGAAAGCTACCACCACCGAAAAGCTTGGCTTTGTCGGTCGCGAAGAAGGCATCGCCGTGCACTCCGTTGCCTTGTTGCTGCGCGCATGAATGAACTGCAATTGCTCGGCCCGCGGGCCTATGGCGAACCCCTCGGCACTGCGGTACTGAAAGCCATCGCGGAAGATTTTCAGGTCGATGAAGTGCTCGACATCCCGTTCAGCGGCGATGGCGAACACTTGTGGATCTGGGTCGAAAAACGGGGTCTGAACACTGAAGAGGCCGCGCGGCGTATCGCCAAGGCTGCCGGCGTCCCGTTGCGCACCGTCAGTTACGCCGGGCTCAAGGATCGGCAGGCGCTGACCCGTCAGTGGTTCAGCGTGCAACTGCCGGGCAAGGCTGACCCGGATCTGTCGGCGGCGGAAAACGACACACTGAAAATCCTCAAGACCACCCGCCATAAGCGCAAGCTGCAACGTGGTGCGCATTCGGCCAACGGCTTTACCTTGCGCCTGACCCAGTTCGCCGGCGACAAGGCGGCGATCGAGCGGCGTCTGCAGTTGATCGCCAAACAAGGCATTCCCAATTATTTCGGCGCCCAGCGTTTCGGCCATGACGGTGGCAACGTCGTCGATGCGCGTGCATGGGCGGCGCGCAAGGCCTTGCCAGAGCAGCGCAATGTGCGTTCGCGCCTGCTGTCGACGGCGCGCAGTTTTCTGTTCAATCAGGTGCTGGCGGCGCGGGTCGCTGATGGCACCTGGCAGCGCGCGCTGGTCGGCGATCTGTTGGCGTTCACCGATAGCCGCAGCTTTTTCCCGGCCGGTGAAGCCGAGTGCAGCGATCCGCGTCTGGCGATTCTCGATCTGCACCCGACCGGCCCGCAGTGGGGCGAAGGTGACGCTCCGACCGCTGGCGCTGTCCATGATCTGGAACAGGGGATTGCCGCCCGTGAAGCAGAACTGCGTGACTGGTTGATTCACGCCGGCATGAGCCACGAACGTCGCATCCTGCGACTGCCCATTGGCGGGTTGACGTGGCATTATCCCCAGCCTGACATTCTGCAACTGGAATTCGTCCTCCCGGCCGGATGCTTCGCCACCGTATTGGTGCGCGAGCTCGTTGATCTGGTGCCGGTGGGGCAGACGGACAGCCCATGCGTATTCTGATTTCTAACGACGATGGGGTAACCGCACCCGGTCTCGCCGCGCTTTATGCTGCGCTGGCGGATTACACCGAATGCGTGGTTATCGCCCCGGAGCAGGACAAAAGCGGCGCCAGCAGTTCGCTGACGCTCGACCGTCCATTGCATCCGCAATATCTGGCCAATGGCTTCATCAGCCTCAATGGCACACCGACCGACTGCGTGCACCTGGGCCTCAATGGTTTGCTGGAGCGCGAACCGGATATGGTGGTTTCCGGTATCAACCTCGGCGCCAATCTCGGCGATGACGTGTTGTATTCCGGGACAGTGGCGGCAGCCCTTGAAGGCCGGTTTCTCGAGCGCCCTTCGTTCGCCTTTTCGCTGGTCTCACGTCAGGTGGATAATCTTCCTGCGGCGGCCTACTTTGCGCGCAAGCTGGTCGAGGCCCATGCCGGGCTCGATCTGCCGCCGCGCACGGTGCTCAACGTGAACATTCCCAATCTGCCGATTGATCATATTCGCGGCATTCAGTTGACCCGACTCGGTCATCGCGCTCGGGCGGCGGCGCCAATGAAAGTGGTCGATCCGCGCGGCAAGTCCGGTTACTGGATTGCCGCCGCCGGCGATGCTGAAGACGGCGGCCCCGGGACTGATTTCCATGCCGTGATGCAGGGCTATGTTTCGATTACTCCGTTGCAGCTTGATCGCACCTTCAACGATGCCTTCAGAGGGCTCGACGGCTGGCTGGAGGGGCTGCGCTGATGGCTCGTGAACACGAAGACAGAATGCGTAGCGGCATCGGCATGACTTCCCAGCGAACGCGCGAGCGTCTGATTCAGCGTTTGTACGAAGAGGGTGTGTCCAACACTAAGGTACTGGAAGTGATCCGGCGCACGCCGCGTCACCTGTTCGTCGACGAAGCGCTGGCGCACCGCGCTTATGAAGACACGGCGTTGCCGATCGGCCACAACCAGACCATCTCCCAGCCTTATATGGTGGCGCGCATGAGCGAGTTGCTACTGGAGGCCGGGCCGCTGGACAAGGTGTTGGAGATTGGTACCGGCTCCGGTTACCAGACCGCCGTGTTGTCGCAACTGGTGGAGCGGGTCTTCTCGGTTGAGCGCATCAAGGTTTTGCAGGATCGCGCCAAGGAACGTCTGGTCGAACTGAACTTGCGCAACGTGGTGTTCCGTTGGGGCGATGGTTGGGAAGGCTGGCCGGCACTGGCGCCGTACAACGGTATTATCGTCACTGCCGTGGCCACCGACGTGCCGCAAGCGTTGCTCGATCAGTTGGCTCCGGGCGGGCGCCTGGTGATCCCGGTAGGCTCGGGTGAAGAACAGCAACTGATGCTGATCGTGCGCGAAGAGCACGGCTTTTCCCGACACGTTTTGGGCGCTGTGCGATTCGTGCCTTTGCTCAATGGGCCGCTGGCCTGAGCATATATTCAAAGGCGCTGAATTCCTTTCGTTCGCTTTGGTCTTACTTCGGTGGCGAGGGTTTAAACGCAGCAGGTTGTCAGCTTGCAAACGTGTGCGCGAAGCCATTTCGCAACATTAAAGGTAAAGCTGATTCGGCCCGTTATACTGGCGACACTTCATGCCGAAAGCCGGCATTTCAAATTTTTCAGCCACCACAAAGGGAGCGGCGGGTGAGTCTCACAGTCATTGCGCAGCGTATGGTTAACACGAGCTTTCAGCGCCTGGTGACTGGCCTTGTCTTGAGCACCTTGTTAGTGGGTTGCTCCAGCACCAAATCGAGCAATGTTCGAGTCGTTGATCGCAACGCGGTCGCTCAGCGTCCTACAGTGACAACTGGGCAGTATGTAGTCCGAAAGGGGGACACCTTGTTCTCCATCGCGTTTCGCTACGGCTGGGACTACAAAGCCCTCGCGGCTCGGAACAATATTCCTACGCCGTACACGATCCACCCAGGTCAGACAATTCGCTTTGATGGCCGCACCGGTTCAACGTCCACGGCGGTGGTGAGCCGCTCCAGTTCTTCGCCTTCATCGTCGAGTAAAACCACGGTAATCCGGCGCCAGGCGAATGGCACGACAACCACTACAACCACCGGTTCTACGGGCGCTGTACCGTCCGTCGCCAGCAAGCCAGCGCCCGCTCCACTGCCTCCAGCGGGTCCGGCCCCTACCGGCTGGGGATGGCCATCTAATGGCATCCTGATCGGGAAATTCTCTTCAAACGGTAGTTTGAATAAAGGAATTGATATCGCCGGGGATTTGGGACAGCCTGTTTTAGCTGCGTCTGATGGGACGGTTGTATACGCCGGGAGTGGCTTAAGGGGCTACGGCGAATTGGTCATCATCAAACACAGCGAAACCTACGTAAGTGCTTACGGTCACAACCGTCGGCTGTTGGTTCGGGAGGGACAGCAGGTCAAGGTCGGACAGACAATTGCCGAAATGGGGTCAACGGGTACAGACCGGGTGAAACTGCATTTTGAGATTCGCCGACAAGGTAAACCTGTAGATCCGCTGCAGTTCCTGCCAAGACGTTGATTTGTAAGCCAGCCTGTTCCGTCGCGTAGAGGGGACAGGCTCCAGCGCTGCCAAGGATAAAGGCGTCGCTTGAGCTTGGGGTCGAACTCACCAAAGGACTATAACAATGGCTCTCAGTAAAGAAGTGCCGGAGTTTGACATCGACGATGAGGTTCTCCTTATGGAAACCGTCATTGATTCGGATTCGATGTCGAATGATGAAGGGGCTGCTCCACCTTCCGTTCGTTCCAAATCCAAACACTCCGCTTCACTTAAACAACACAAGTACATCGACTACACGCGGGCACTCGATGCCACGCAACTGTATCTCAACGAAATCGGCTTTTCCCCATTGCTCTCCCCGGAGGAAGAAGTTCATTTTGCGCGATTGTCGCAAAGTGGCGATCCGGCCGGGCGTAAGCGCATGATTGAAAGTAACCTGCGGCTGGTGGTCAAAATCGCCCGGCGTTACGTCAATCGGGGGCTGTCACTGCTGGATCTGATCGAAGAGGGCAACCTCGGGCTGATCCGGGCGGTGGAAAAGTTCGATCCCGAGCGCGGCTTCCGCTTCTCGACCTACGCGACCTGGTGGATTCGTCAGACCATCGAGCGCGCCATCATGAATCAGACCCGGACCATCCGGTTGCCGATTCACGTGGTCAAGGAGCTCAATGTGTACCTGCGGGCTGCACGGGAGCTGACGCAAAAACTCGATCACGAACCTTCACCCGAAGAAATCGCCAACCTGCTGGAAAAACCGGTAGGTGAGGTCAAGCGTATGCTGGGCCTGAATGAACGGGTTTCTTCGGTCGACGTCTCGCTGGGTCCGGATTCGGATAAAACCCTGCTCGACACCCTCACTGATGATCGTCCAACCGATCCATGCGAACTGCTGCAGGATGATGACCTGTCACAGAGCATCGATCAGTGGCTGTCTGAACTGACCGACAAGCAGCGTGAGGTGGTCATACGCCGCTTCGGCCTGCGCGGCCACGAAAGCAGCACGCTGGAAGATGTAGGCCTGGAGATCGGGCTGACCCGGGAACGTGTCAGGCAAATTCAGGTGGAAGGCCTCAAACGCCTTCGCGAAATCCTTGAAAAGAACGGTCTGTCGAGCGAGTCGCTGTTCCAGTAAGCCACTCGATAGACCGACCGCCAAAAGCCCCGACTGGTTCGGGGCTTTTTGTTTTGTGGATTAACGCGGGTTTACTTGGCGCGATGTAGTCTCAGTTTGTAAGCCATTTCTTACTGTTTCGTAAGTGTTCGCTATTTTTACACGGCAGAAGAAGCCGATTGAGCGAGCTTATGTTTCTTAAGTTTATGATTAATAAGATTATTTTTTGATATGAGGTGCTTGTGACAGCCCATTTTGGCGTCCAGAGGCAATTGCTCTTGGCAGGGAACTCTTTAGTATCTGGGTTGTGTCGACGGACAGACACGCCCTTCAAGGATGAGGGGAACGGACATCGCAGGAAGCGATTCATCAGGACGATGAAAAGGAACACAGGGAATAGGGAAAAAATGTGGGCGGGTCAAACCGCCCCTTTTTTTTGCCTGTAAAAAGGCAAAACCCGGCAAAGCAAAAAGGCCCGCAAGGGGCCTTTTTATCGAGCGCGTGACAGATCAGCGTTCGAGGTCTTTGATCTTGCCTTTGACGCCATCCCACTCTTCGGCGTCTGGCATCGATTCTTTCTTCTCGGTGATGTTCGGCCAGATTTCGGCCAACTCGACGTTCAGTTGAATGAACTCCTGCATCTCTTCCGGAACTTCGTCCTCGGAGAAAATGGCCACGGCCGGGCATTCTGGTTCGCACAGGGCGCAATCGATGCACTCGTCCGGGTGAATCACCAGGAAGTTCGGGCCTTCGTAAAAGCAGTCCACCGGACACACTTCTACGCAGTCGGTGTACTTGCACTTGATGCAGTTGTCGGTGACGACGAAGGTCATTTCTAATTCTCTCCTCAGGCGGCGGCAGCGTTGCCCCTTCACGGTAGGGGGCGCCAGGTTCGGGAGCGATGTCTGCCAGCCAGGCTATTAGCCGGCAGCATCCCAAACCGCGCGAGATTCTACCAGCTTGAAGCCGTTTGCGTTATATCCGCTTCGTTAGTGCTTAGATCCGGTTCTTCAGTGCATATAACATTTCGAGCGCCCGACGCGGCGTCAGGTCATCCAGATCCAGCTTAGCCAACTCATCCAGCACCGGATGCGGCAGGCTGGCGAACATGTCACTTTGTTGCGGTGTCGCCGGTTTGCCCTTGGCCGCTGGTTTTGGCGCTTCATGTGGCAAAGCGGTGTCTTCCAGGCGGCTCAGATGTTCGCGGGCGCGTACGATCACTTCGCTCGGCACACCGGCCAGTTGTGCAACCGCCAAGCCATAGCTCTGGCTGGCAGGTCCGGGCAGGACGTGGTGCAGGAACACGATGCGTTCGTTGTGCTCGGTGGCGTTGAGATGCACATTCGCTACCAGTGGCTCGGCTTCCGGCAAAACGGTCAGTTCGAAATAGTGCGTAGCGAACAACGTATAGGCGCGTAGATGCGCCAAACGCTCGGCCGCCGCCCATGCCAGCGACAGACCGTCGAAGGTGCTGGTACCGCGACCGACTTCGTCCATCAGCACCAGGCTGCGCTCGGTAGCGTTGTGCAGGATGTTGGCGGTTTCGCTCATTTCCACCATGAAGGTCGAACGGCCACCGGCCAGGTCATCGCTCGAACCGATCCGGGTGAAGATCCGGTCGACCAGTGACAACTCGCAACTGGCTGCCGGTACGAAGCTGCCGATATGCGCCAGCAGCACGATCAATGCGGTTTGGCGCATGTAGGTGGATTTACCGCCCATGTTCGGGCCGGTGATCACCAGCATGCGCGTGTTGTCATCCAGGCTCAGATCGTTGGCCACGAACGGCGTGGTCAGCACTTGCTCGACCACCGGGTGACGCCCCTGAGTGATGCGCATGCACGGCTCGCTGACGAAGCGCGGGCAGTTCAGGTCAAGGTTCAGCGCACGTTCGGCGAGGTTGCTCAGCACGTCCAGTTCGGCCAGCGCACCGGCGGTGTCCTGCAACGGGGGCAACTGGCTGATCAGATCTTCCAGCAGCGCTTCGTAGAGCATCTTTTCGCGGGCCAGGGCACGGCTCTTGGCTGACAGTGCCTTGTCTTCGAATTCTTTCAGTTCCGGTGTGATGAAGCGCTCGGCGCCCTTGAGGGTTTGACGGCGGATGTAGTCTGCCGGAGCCGATTCAGCCTGCTTGCTCGGCAACTCGATGAAGTAGCCATGAATACGGTTGTAGCCGACTTTCAGGTTGGCCAGGCCGGTGCGGGCTTTCTCCCGCGCTTCCAGATCGATCAGGAACTGGCCGGCGTTTTCGCTCAACGATTGCAGCTCGTCGAGTTCGCTGTCGTAACCGGTTTTCAATACGCCGCCGTCACGGATCACCGCAGGCGGGTTGTCGATGATGGCTTTTTCCAGCAGCGCCGCCAGTTCCGGGTAGGTGCTGGTGGTGGTGGCCAGACGTTGCAAGTGCGGCGCTTCCAGATCGGTCATCGCCACTTGCAGTTGCGGCAGGGCGCCGAGGGCATCACGCAGCCGCGCGAGGTCACGGGGACGGGCATTGCGCAGACCGATTCGCGCCAGAATCCGCTCGATATCGCCGATTTCCTTGAGCTGCGGTTGTAGCTTTTCGAAGCGGTAGCCGTCGAGCAGACAAGTGATCGAAGTCTGGCGTGCCAGCAGTACGGTCAAGTCACGCAGCGGACGATTCAACCAGCGGGTCAGCAGACGGCTGCCCATCGCGGTCTGGCAACGATCGACCACCGATTGCAGGGTGTTGTCGCGACCACCGGCCAGGTTGGTGTCGAGTTCCAGGTTGCGGCGGCTGGCGCCGTCCAGCACCACGGTGTCGTCGAGGCGCTCATGGCGCAGGCTGCGCAAATGGGGCAGGGCGGTGCGTTGGGTTTCCTTGGCGTAGGCCAACAGGCAACCGGCAGCGCCGATGGCCAGGGTCAGGTTTTCGCAGCCAAAACCTTTCAGGTCCTGGGTGGAGAATTGCTGGCAGAGACTTTTCAGCGCCGAGTCTCGCTCGAAATCCCACGGCGCACGGCGACGCACGCCACGGCGTTTTTCCGCTGGCAGATCTTTCGGCCAGTCATCGGGGATCAACAGTTCAACCGGGTTGACCCGCTCCAGTTCCGCCAGCAGGTTCTCCCAGCCTTTGATCTCCAGCACGGTGAAGTTACCACTGGTGATGTCCAGCACGGCCAGGCCGAACAGACGCTCGTCGCCCAATACCGCCGCGATCAGGTTGTCGCGGCGCTCATCGAGCAGCGCCTCGTCGCTGACCGTGCCCGGGGTGATGATCCGCACCACCTGACGTTCCACCGGGCCTTTGCTGGTGGCCGGATCGCCAACCTGCTCGCAGATCACCACCGACTCGCCGAGCTTGACCAGCTTCGCCAGATAACCTTCCGCCGCGTGGTAAGGAATCCCACACATCGGAATTGCCTGCCCCGCCGACTGCCCGCGCGCGGTCAGGGTGATGTCCAGCAACTTGGCGGCCTTCTTCGCGTCTTCGTAGAAGATCTCGTAGAAGTCGCCCATGCGATAGAACATCAGCTGATCCGGGTGCTGGTTCTTCAGGCGCCAGTATTGCTGCATCATCGGGGTGTGGGAGGACAGGTCGGAGACGGCTTTATTCATCGGATTGTCAGGCAACTCGTTCAAAGGTGTAGGGCAAAAGCGAGGCATCTGCCAGGCTTTTACGCGATGAGCGCAAGGTTACCATGAGCGGTCTGCCCGACGCAGGCGCGACGGCCCGCTGACAGTTTTCTGCATTTAAATGTGATTTATGCACGATTTATGCAAATCAGCATTTGTCTTCGCGAAAAACTTCAAGCACTATGCGCGTTATGCAAAAACGCAACGTATCCTCCGTCTTAAGAGCACTGCTCGACCAGCACGGGATCTCCCCCACGGAGCTCCACCGTCGCACCGGCGTGCCTCAATCCACTCTCTCGCGGATTCTCAGCGGGAAGATCGTCGATCCTTCGGATAAACACATCTCGAAGATCGCCGAGTACTTCAATGTCAGCACCGATCAGTTGCGCGGGCGCGCGGATGTTGCGCCGTCGGCCGGTGCCGCGCGTGGTGACGTGCATGCGGAACTCAAGGACATAATGCTGTGGGACGACGACACCCCTGTCGATGACGACGAGGTGTCGGTACCCTTTCTTCGCGAGGTTGAATTGGCAGCTGGATCAGGAAGATTCGTCATCGAAGAAAGCGAGCGCTCCAGCCTGCGCTTCGGCAAGCGCAGCCTGCGGCACAACGGCGTGCAGTTCGACCAGGCCAAATGCGTGACCGTGCGTGGCAACAGCATGACGCCGGTGTTGCGCGATGGCGCCACCGTTGGTGTGAATGCGGGCAAGTGTGGCATCGGCGACATCATTGATGGCGACCTGTATGCGATCAATCACAACGGCCAGTTGCGGGTCAAGCAACTCTATCGCCTGCCTACGGGCATTCGCCTGCGCAGCTTCAACCGCGACGAACATCCGGACGAGGACTACACCTTCCAGGAAATCCAGGAAGAGCAGATCGTCATCCTCGGTCACGTCTTCTGGTGGGGCATGTACGCCCGTTAAGCAGACCCCGGTCAGATAAAACCCGTCCTCGGCGGGTTTTTTTTCGCCTGTGCAAAACCCCCAGCGCCTTGATTTATGCGGCTTTCATGCATGAACGCATGCTGCGCGCATAAATAAATGCATTTACGCATTGACTGGATATGCATTCATGCATATTATTACCACCAAGCCGCTCGACAAAGCGGCTGGAAACGAAAGCTCTTTAGTTCCACAAGAACAGGCAGCGATGAACCGGCCTCAACGGTTCAGAGGGTTGGCAACTGACCCGGGTGTGCAGCGTAAAGCACCATAAGCAGTTATCCGGCGGGCAGGGACCGCGGTCGGAAAAACAATTTGAATGGACTCGTACCGCGCCAGTAGCGCCGAAAAGTCAGCTTCCTTTTTTGAACACAGGATTTAAAGGAAGGCGAAGGAGCGCATTACTGAAAAGCCCGGCGGATTTGCCGGGCTTTTTGGAATGCCTACCTCAAGAGAAACCGTTTGAACCCAACACACACTATTCATCAATCACACCAGGAGGCGTGACATGACAAACGAGCAACAAGCGTTGGCGGACATGCCTATCTGGCTGGTCATCCTGCTCGCCCTGGTCGGCGGGGTATCCGGCGAAATGTGGCGGGCCGATAAGGAGGGCGCTCGTGGCTGGGCGCTGATGCGACGTCTGGCATTACGATCAGGGGCCTGCGTTATTTGCGGCGTCTCGGCGATCATGCTGCTGTACGCCGCCGGCATGTCGATCTGGGCTGCGTGCGCAATTGGTTGCCTGACCGCAATGGCCGGCGCCGACGTGGCCATCGGTCTTTACGAACGCTGGGCGGCCAAGCGCATCGGCGTCTGCGAAGTGCCAGCGCCGCGCGATCCACACTAACCCCTTCACTGATTTGCTCTGCCGCAACTGTTGCGGCGGGGTTTTGCGTGGACATTTGAAAAGGAGGTCAATACATGCCGGCACCGATCCAGCAGCCCTCGCAGCTGTTCACCGCGATGGCGACAACCTTGCGCAACGCCACCGGCCTGAATGTGCAGGTTGGCGGTCACGAAGACTTCAGTGCTCCCGGCGATCAGGCCTGGGTGTTGATCGACTTTGACCGCAACGCACCGGGAATACGTGCCGCTGATGGACGTATCGCTCATGTGCTGACGCTGTCGCTGCAAGTCATCCCGGCACTTTCCGCCACGGCGTTTGCAGCGTGCGATCTGATCGCCGTGCTGAAAAACCTGATTACCGACAACCGCTGGAACCTGCCCGGCGATCAATGCGATCTGCCGATGAACATTGATGGTCTGCCGTCACTGCTTATCCGCGCCGAGCAGCAATACAAAGCCTGGACCCTGACGTTCACCCAGACCCTCTACCTCGGCCAGACCTTGCTTGATGACCCGCTCGGCACGCCGAAATTCGCCCGTACCTGGGAAGTCAGCAATATCGACGACCCCGACCAATACACCGCGCTGGAGGCCTGACCGATGTTCGACGCATTGCTGCGCATGCAACTGGGCCCGGTCATCGAACGTCTGGCCGAGATGGAAGCGGAAATCGAAGACCTGCATCGGCGCGCCGAAAGCTACTGCCGCATCGGCGTCTGCCAGACAGTCGACGCGGCGAGCAACACCTGCACGGTCAGCCACGGTGGCCTGCTCACGCCGGCCATCAAGTTCTTCAACCCGAGCGCCGGAGCGCAAAGTGAATCGCGGATCCCGACCGTGGGTGAGCAGTGTCTGCTGTTCAACTACGGCAGCGGTGAAAGCAGCGCGCAGAGCGTGGCGCTTTTCGGTCTGAACAGCGACCGTTTTCCGCCGGCCTCGACCGTACCGACGCTGACGCGCCGCGTGCATCAGGACGGCAGCGAAAGCGGCTACGACGACGCCACACACACCCTGCATTGGCAGAACGGCCCGGCAGCCTTCAGTGGTTCTCGCGAAGCGCTTGAGCTGAGCATCGGCGCCGCGCGACTGGCAATGACCCCGCAGGCGATCAACCTGCAACTGGGCGCGGTCGGCCTGACCATCGACGCCTCGGGCGTGCACTTCAGCGGCCCATTGGTCGATCACCAGGGCCGTGTCATCAGCCCCTGATTCAAGAGCTTCCCATGATCGGAATCGATAGAGACAGCGGGGCCACGGTCGACGACTGGCTGCAGTTTGTGCAGCGCGCGACCCGGGCCCTGACCACGCCGCTGGGCACCCGGCAAAAAAGGCCCCTTTATGGCTCGCTGATCCCCACGCTGCTGGGGCAGAACCTCGGTGATGACGTTTTGCTTCTGGCTCAGAGCCACGCAGCACAGGCGTTCTACAACAAGCAAAACGGCATCGATGATTTTCAGCCGCAAGTGATCGTCGCCAGCCGTCAGGGCGCCGGTCTGCTGCTGCGTTTCGCCGGTACCTGGAAAAACCGTCAACAGACATTCGAGGTCGTGACATGAGCATGTTGATCCCCGGCCAGAACCAATTGGCCGAACCCGCGCTGATCGCCGTCGACGCCTTCGAAGACCTGCTCGCCGAGTTCAAGACCTTCGTCGTCGAATACGTCAGCGCCCGAGCGCCGGGCAGCGCTGCGAAACTCAAAACCAGTCTGGAGAACGAGAGCGAGTTGCTGACGATGGCGCTCGAAGCCTTCTGCGTTCGACTGCAAACCCACGAGCGCAAATACAACGCCCGCATCAAGCAGATGCTGGCGTGGTGGGCGACTGGCAGCAACCTCGACGCACGGCTGGCGGACATGGGCCTGGAGCGGCAGTTGCTCGATCCGGGTGACCCGGCGGCATTCCCGCCAGTGCCGGCGATTTACGAAAGCGACGACGACGCCCGGTTGCGTTATTACCTGGCGCCGCATGCACCGGCGGCGGGTTCGCGGATGCAGTATCGCCGCGAGGTGTTCACCCTCGGCGAACGGCCGACGGTGAAAGTCGAATCCACCGATGCCGGTGTGGTGAATGTCACTTACACCTTCAACCCGGATGGCCTCGCCACGCAGGTCAAGGATGGCAATGGCCGCCGCACCGCGCCGGGCGAAGTGCAGGTCACCGTGCTTGCTCGGAACGGTGACGGCACGCCTTCGCAGGCATTGCTTGAAGGCGTTCGCCAACACTTCGCCCGGCCCGATGTGCGACCGGAAACTGACCTCGTCACCGTCAAGGCTGCCGACATTCAGCGCTACAAAATTCGCGTCGTTGCCAAGATCAATTCCGGCCCCGATTCGGGCCTGACCCAAGTCGCCGCGCAGCAGCAACTGCAGGCTTACGCCGACAGTTGCCATCGTTTGGAAGGACGGGTCGATCCGAGCTGGATCGACTACACGCTGCACAGCGCCGGTGCCGTGCAACTGCAGATTCTGGAACCGCTGGCGCCGATCGTGACCACTGCGTTTCAAGCGCCGTATTGCACGGCGGTCGAGGTCGAGGTGCTGACGTTATGAGTGAGCCAACACAACGCCCGAGTTTGTTGCCGGCCAACAGCTCGGCACTCGAACGCGGGCTGGATCAGGGCTTCGGCGCACTGCTTGATCGCATCGCGCCGCCGTTCCCCGAATTGATGAACCCGAGCGAAACACCGGTCGCGTTTCTGCCGTATCTGGCGGCGGATCGCGGTGTCGCCGAATGGAGCACCGCCGCACCTGAAACGGAAAAGCGCCTGACCGTTGAACTCGCCTGGCCCACCGCACGCCAGGCCGGCACCCGCAAGGCACTGGAGAACGCGGCCAAGGGGTTGCAACTGCGCCCCGAAGTCCGCGCTTGGTACGAGCAGACACCGCCCGGCGCGCCCTACAGCTTTACCGTGCGCGCCTTCAGCGACCAACCCTACAGCGAGGAAATCGACGCCCGTCTCGACCGACGTCTGGCTGATGCCAAGAGCGAGCGGGATGTGCTGTCAGTCTCGGTGGGCTTGAGCGCTTTTGGCAGCCATTACATCGGCGCAGCGACCTTTTGCGGCGAACTCACCACGGTTTATCCGGTGTTCATCGAAGGGCTTGAAACCTCTGGCGAGGCATTCATGGCCGCCGGTATGTACACCGTCGAAACATCCACTATTTATCCTCAGGGGGCCTGAATGGCTGACTATTACACCCTGCTCACCAACGCAGGGATTGCCTACGAAACGGCGTGCAAGGCCGCGGGCGTACCGATCAAGTTGACGCAAATTTCCGTCGGCGACGGCGGCGGCTCGGTCTACAACCCGGCCGCGACCGCCACGGCGCTGAAACGTGAAGTCTGGCGCGGGCCGCTCAATGCGCTGTTCCAGGACGAGAAGAATCCGAGCTGGCTGCTCGCCGAAGTGACCATTCCGCCGGATGTTGGCGGTTGGTATGTGCGGGAAGCGGGGCTGTGGACGGACACTGGCGTTCTCTACGCCATCGTCAAATATCCGGAGTCGTTCAAACCGGTTTTGGCCACGTCGGGGTCGGGGAAAGAGTTCTACATTCGCTCTATTTTCGAGACCAGCAATGCGTCGCTGGTGACGTTGTTGATTGATGACACGGTGGTGAAGGCGACTCGTGCATGGGTCATGAGTTACCTCGCCGAAGAACTCGGCAAACTCGATGGCAAGCAATCGGTGCGTGTTGCTGCATCCAACAACATTGTGTTGAACGGCGCGCAGCAAATCGACGGCGTGGCCGTGATTGCTGGCGACCGCGTGTTGCTGACGAACCAGACCCTGGCCAAGGATAACGGCCTGTGGATCGTCGCCAACGGCGACTGGGTGCGGGCGACCGATGCCAATACCAGCGCCAAGGTCACGCCCGGCCTGACGGTGATGGTGGAGGAGGGCGCGGCGAACGGAGATTCGCTGTGGCACCTGACCACCAACGCGCCGATCACTCTTGGCACCACCGCGCTGACGTTCAAAATGCTCGCCGGGCGCACCGGGATTGCGGCCGGGACTTACAAAAGTCTGACGGTTGACGAATATGGCCGGGCGACTGCCGGGGCGAACCCTGAAACGTTGGCCGGGTTTGGCATTAAGGATTCTTACACCAAGGCTGAAGTTGAAGCGCTGATTGCCAAGGCGTCGGCGTTGCCGGTGGGCTCGATTGTGGCGTTCCCGGTTGACTCGCCACCGCCGGGGTTTCTTGAACTGGATAACAGTGTCAAGAGTAGTGCGACTTACCCGGACTTGAGCGCTTATCTGGGCGGCAAGTTCAACAAGGGCGATGAGGGTGTCGGGAACTTCCGGTTGCCTGAGGCGCGAGGGGAGTTTTTGCGTGGTTGGGATCATGGGCGTGGGGTGGATGCCGGGCGTGGTCTCGGTAGTCTGCAGTCCATGCAGGCAGAGGGTCACTCACATGTAACGGGTGTGAATGACACGGCGGCAGTTGCGTCGATTCAGAGTGCGCGTGGCGTGGGAGCAGATACGGGAAGTTGGCCGTACGGTGCGGCAGCTATCGGTATTGCTGGAACAAACTCTGTAAGCACCAATACAACTTATTACCCTTCCGGTGAGGACAGTTGGCTGAAGACAGGTCCAGCAATTTCGCTGGGTAACGGCGAAACCCGCCCCCGCAACATCGCCGTCATGTGGTGCATCAAAGCCTGGAACGCCCCGGTCAATCAGGGAACCATCGATGTTGCCGCGCTGGCCAAGGAAGTCGAACGGCTCAAGTCCGCCGTTCCGGTGGGCGCTGTTCTGGCATTCCCGACAGGGATCGTTGCACCCGGTTATCTGGAGCTGGATGGCAGTGTGCAGAGCATTGCGACTTATCCGGATCTGGCAGCGTTTCTCGGCACCACCTACAACAAAGGTAACGAGGGCGCGGGCAATTTCCGGTTGCCAGAGTCGCGTGGTGAATTTCTGCGTGGTTGGGATCATGGCCGAGGAGTAGACGCTGGACGGGAATTGGGAAGCTTCCAAAAGGCAACACTCATAGCGACCGATGCAGTAACCCCCGCACTTACAGCGCTGCAAGACACGACCGTTGGGTTCAAGCTTGGTCCGACTCTCACTGAGAACAGTCATTCCTACGTTGGAGGTGACGTTGTCAGTAAGGCCATGTATCCGGATACCGGCATTTCCGTTAGCACGGCTGAGAGAGCAGGGCTGTCATATTTAGACAGTCTGCCTATCTATGACCGAGGCATTCTTGTTGGAGCACGCCCACGAAACATCAGTGTCATGTGGTGCATCAAAGCCTGGAACGCCCCGATCAATCAGGGAAGCATCGATATCGCCGCGTTGGCCGTTCTCGCGCAGCAAGCATCGGAAACCAACCGAGGCACGGCGAAAATTGCCACTCAGGCACAAGCGGATTCGGGAGCGGATGACACGACCATCGTGACACCGAAGAAACTGCGCTGGGGATTCCAGATATTAAAGGCCGCGAACGGCTATCTGGTTTTTCCAACATGGCTGGGTGGTCTGATCATCCAGTGGGGTTATGCCTCGATCCCGGCTGCCTTCACGGCAGTTCCGTTTCCGTTGAGCTTCCCTAACGCCTGTCTGGGTGTGCAATCCACACCGTTCAACGTTTCGGGTGCGGCCGATGTAATCGAGTTCACGAGTATGCCGTCGAATACCGGATTCACAGCCGTAGGCGTCAGCTCTGGTTTGTCGGGCGGGGCAATACAAACGCCCACGAACTTCTTTTGGTTCTCTATTGGACATTAAAGGTGAATGGCATGAAGTACGTGACATTTGATGCCACAGGCATTCTCAACTCACGCCTGATTCGCGGCGTAAATGAAATTCCCGAGGGCGCCCTCGAAGTCGATGAAAGCCTGTGGATGCGCATTACACAAGAGATGGATGGCGTTTGGAAACTCGATGCCGCGGGCGTTATTTCCAAACATGCCCTGCCTGAGCAACAGCCTGCGTCATATACCGCTGAGGAAGTCGAAGCTCTACGACTTCGCGCTTATGCCAATCCCACTACCGGTTCGGATCGATTTTTCGCCGAAGCGCAGCGCATGGAAATTATGGGAGAACCAGGCTGGGAAGGTATTCGTGCTGCTGGAGTGTGCAGATTCAATGAAATTCAGCAGGAATTCCCATGGCAAGTTCCTCGGTTGCCATAACTGAATAAACGCCCCGCATCGCCAGGGCGTTTTCTTATACGAAACTCAACACCCGCCAAGCCCCTCCCCACGAGGGGCTTTCCCGTTTATGGAGAAACGAAAAATGGCAACCCGCCAAACCTACACCGTGCTCGTCCCATTCCCCACCGGCGGTGGGCACTGGTCGAGCGTCGGTCAAGACCTTGATCTGCTCGACGTCGAGGCGAGTGCTTTGCACACCGCCGGTCGACTGGAACTGAAAACACCTACCACCCAGGCCAAAAAGGCCGCTGCCAAGAAGGCTGACTGAACATGGCTGAGGTTTTGAACTTCGAGCACAACGGCATTACCGTCAATGCCACCGAATCCCCCGAGGCCATGGGTGGCCTGGGTGACAACGTCATCGGTCTGGTCGGCACCGCGCCGAAAGCTGATCCGCTGATTCCGCGTAACGCCCCGTTCCGCATCAACAGCTTCACCACCCACGCGCTGCTCGATCCGACCGGCGCCGAAGAGGGCACGCTGTACCACGCGGTTTACCAGATCCTTAAAGTGGTCAAGGTGCCGGTGTACGTGGTGATCGTTGAAGCGGGCGCGACTCCGGCCGACACCGTCAACGCAGTGATCGGCGGCGTTGAGCCGGCGACCGGCCGCAAGCTCGGTCTGGCCGCACTGGGCAGTGTCCCGGAAGACCTGACCATCATCGGCGCGCCGGGCTTCACCGGCACCAAAGCGGTGGCCAGCGAGTTCGCCTCGTTCGGCAAGCGCATCAAGGCCCGTGTGGTGCTGGACGGCAAGGACGCCTCGGTTGCTGATCAAGTGCTGTACAGCCAGGAACTGGGCGGTGCGGATCTCGGTTTCGACCGTTGCCTGGTGGTGCACAACATGCCGGCCGTGTACTCGAAAGCCGCGAAGAAAAACGTCTTCCTCGCGCCTTCCAGTCTGGCAATTGCCGCGCTGGCCAAGGTCAAGCAGTGGGAGAGCCCGGGCAACCAGGTGACCTACGCCGAAGACGTTTCCCGCGTCGTGGAATACAACATCCTCGACACCTCCACCGAAGGCGATCTGCTCAACCGTTACGGCGTGAGCTACTACGCCCGCACCGTGCTCGGCGGCTTCTCGCTACTGGGTAACCGCTCGATCACCGGCAAGTTCATCAGCTACGTCGGCCTCGAAGATGCGATCAGCCGCAAGCTGGTCAAGGCCGGCCAGAAAGCCATGGCCAAAAACCTGACCAAGTCGTTCATGGATCAAGAGGTCAAGCGCATCAACGACTGGCTGCAGACCCTGGTCGCCGACGAAACCATTCCTGGCGGTAGCGTCTATCTGCACCCGGAACTCAACAGCGTCGAGAAGTACAAGAACGGCACCTGGTACGTGGTCATCGACTACGGCCGCTACGCGCCGAACGAACACATGGTTTATCAACTCAACGCCCGCGATGAAATCATCGAGCAGTTCCTGGAGGACGTTCTCTAATGTTTACCAACCGCGTAAGACAGGCCATCGCGGCCACCCTGCAAGGCCTGCCGCTGTCGGCGACCGTTGAGGAATTCACCCCGCCGAAAATCGATTTCGACATGGAAAGCATGACGGGCGGGCGCTTCATCGTTGAGGAAATGGCCAAGAGCGCCAAGCCGCTGAATGCTCAGATCAAGCTGCAAGGCACCGGTGCTGAAGTGTTGCTGGCGATGGGGGTAAAACTGGGCGACGACATCCTGCTGAACGTGCGTGAAGCCGGTCAGGATCAGGACGGCAACACCTGGTTCACCTATCACACCATCGGCGGCAAGCTCAAAACCATGGGTGAGGACGCGATCAAAATGGGCGGCAAAGCCCTGACGACGCTGGACTTCTCCTGCCGCACCTACAACCGTCTGGAAAACGGCATTCCGGTGATCGACATCGACGTGCGCACCCAGAAATTCGTGCTCAACGGCGTCGACATCCTCGGTGATGCGCGTCGTGCGGTGCTGATGCCGTAACGCTGTAAGCCAGCCCGGCACCTGACCCTGTGGGAGCGGGCTTGCTCGCGAATGCGGTGTGACAGTCGACACTCATTCATCTGACAGGCCGCCTTCGCGAGCAAGCCCGCTCCCACATTGGGCCAGTGTGACTGGCCGATGTTTAGCAACACCCCTCCTCAAGAATCACCAAGGAATTCATTCATGTCGTGGATGCCACCCCAGCATGACCTGCTGTCGCCGATCACCGGCGACGACGGCGCGCAGATCGAACAGATCCAGCTCAAACCATTGTTCTATGCCGCGCAAAAAGAAGCACTGGAACGCGCCGGCGATGATGAAGACGATCAGTTCTTCGAACTGGCGCTGCTCGCTACCGGCCTGTCGGTCAAGGAACTCGACCAGCTCAAACGCCCGGACTACGTGAGCATCGCCCAGTACGTGCACGAAATGTCGACCCGTCCGGCGTCGTACTTTCTCGATCAGGTTGAAGACGCGGAAAAGTCCGACGATCCCGATCAAATCCAACTGCTGCAACCGCTCGCCGTGACCGGCCGCACCGTGACGTCGCTGAGCCTGGAAATGCCGGTGCTGCGCGCCACCAAAGTGATGAAGAAACTGAAAACGGCCAAGGAACGCGCCGAGTTCATCACCGCCCACTGCGCCGGCCTGATGATCCCCGATCTGGCTCACTTGACCGTCCCGGACTGGACCCAGTTGCAGGTGCGCATAGACGATTTTTTAAACCAGCCGGCGGCCTACTTTCGGAACGCGACATCGAAGTAATCCTCGATATCGTCCCGCTCATTTACCCGGTAAGTGAGGCGGAGATTCTGGAATGGGACGCCGAAAAGGCGTTGCGCCGCTACGACATAGCGATCACTCGCCTTGGCGTGAAACAGGAGTAGAGCGGCATGGCAGATGATAACTATGCGTTGACGTTCGCGAAGGTCAATCAAGAGACCCTGACGTCTACGGCATTGTCTGGGGCGGGGGCAGACCCGGCAGGTGCGGCAAGGCTTGAAGGTGGGTTCGCCGGGCTGAGACTGGCACTGGTCGATGCCTCCGTCGAGTTGCGCAATTTGACAGCCGAACAGATCCAGCTCAGGGATGTGCTGGGATCGATACACGAGGTGCTGACCTCGCAGCGCTCGTTGCAACAGGCGATAAATGATCGGCAAGCGCAATTGGGCGCTACGGCCGCTGGCAGTGAGCAAAAAATACCGCGCAGTGCGGATGCTGGCGATCTTCCCCCTAAGCGTTTGCAAACGACCATCGAACTCGACGCTGCGATGGTGAAGCTTGGGCGGGTTGAAGGGCTTGATAGTCATCAGCGTCAATCTCAGTTGGTCATGCTGGAGAAAATGGCCACTGAAGAAAAAGTCGCCGCTGGCGGGACGACCGCCCTTGATCTGATCGACGTCAAGCTCGCCGCCGCCAGGGCCGGGGTGGGGCGTCCAGTCGATGACAAGGGCAACGTTGATCCGGCTGCCGGGCGAAAAAACCTGGTGGACTTCACCCTAGATACAGGCGTCACCGCGACAGCGTTTGGAATGAAGGCACTGGACACCGCCGATATGTTGATCGGTTGGCGTACCTCGATGAGCCTTGAACGGCCAGAAACGCTCGATTTGGCCGACGCCGTCACTGTGCTCGGCGGTAGCCTGAGTGCTCCGATGGCTGACATCGGCGCGATTCTCGGCAGTTACGGTGCGTCGGGAAAACGGGCCGGATTGTCGGTCGAGGAATCGGCAGCGTTTTCCGCGGCGTTGCTCAATGCCGGCGTCAATAGGGCGGATGCCGGAGTGGCGTTCGAAAAAATCATCACGACCCTGGCCTTGGGGGATAAGGCCACGCCTTCCCAGCAGGCGGCGATGGTGCAGTTGGGATTCAATCCTGAAACCTTGGCTGCCAAGATGAAGGCTGATGCCCCTGACGCAATCCAGCAAGTGCTTGAGGCACTTAAAAAGCAAAACCCTGATAAACAATTGAGTTCGTCAAAGGCGCTTTTCACAGTTGACCGGCCGATTATTCAATTGTTGGAGAACACCGGTGAAGTGCAACGCGCTTTTTCACTGGTTGCAGACAAACAAAGCTACGCAAGTTCGGCTCGTGGTGAAGAAGGGGGCGCGCTCAATCAGGCCTCCCTGGCGCAATCGAATACATCGCAAGCGAGTTGGAATGCGCTGGATGCGAGCCTCGATCGGTTTTCTGCAGCGTTCGGCAATGCCCTGGCTCCTTTAACCGATGGCGCCGCGGTGGTTCTCACGACGTTGGTCAAGGGTGTGAGCGCCGCAGCAGAAGCGCTTCCGGCCCTCACTGCCGGTCTGGTTCTGCTTGGCGCTGCAGCTTTACCGTTTGTGGGCGGCGCGTTGAAGTTGGGCGTGGCGTCGGTGCTCGACCTGGTTGCCAAGAAGCTGCTACGCCTGGCATCCACGCGATTGCCGGCGGATATCGCCGACGCGATTACCGGTGACGACGATGGTAATGGGCGTCGGAAAAAGAAACGCTCTGGACGTGGGCCTGGTCGGCGTTCGCTTTCCAGAGCACCGGCTCGCGCAACAGTCCCACGCGTCACTGGGGGCGGTCGTTTGGCAGGTATGACGGCCAAAGTCGCGCCGCTTTTTGATCAAGTGAAGATCGGGGTCAAACTCTGGGCAGATGACATCGCTGGCAGCAAGCTGAGCTCACGGCTCAAAGGGCCGGTCGCCAAACTTGCGCCTCTCGCTGAAAGTCTGGGCGCCAAGGTCATGCCGTCGGTTGCTAAAGCATTGCCCTTCGTCAAGGTCGGTGCGCCACTGGCCATTGCGCATGCTGCGTACTCGGGACTGAAAGGCTGGCGAGAGGGCGATGAAAAAGCGGTAAAAGGCGCCGCCGGCGAACTGGCCGGGACCGCCATTGGTGCCACCATAGGTACGTTCATTGCGCCGGGTATCGGTACTTTCATTGGTGGGACATTGGGCGCAATGCTCGGATCCTATCTGGGTGAAAAACTGGCGACGCCTCCCGAGGACAAACTTGCCCCACCAGCGCAGGTTGCCAAAGATCTATCGAGCGCGCAGACCCAAAACCAGCAAATCACCTATGCACCGTCGATACAGATCAGCGGCAGCGAAGTGGCCAGTTCCGAGAAGGTTGGCGCGATGATCTCGCAGGTCATGCAAAACCACTTCAACAGTCAGTTCATTCCGACGATGAACACCAACCCCCTCGCCACCCGCCGTGACGCAGCCCTCACCGATGGAGTCGCCTGATGAAACAACAAATGGCCCTGGGCAGTTTCATCTTCGGCCTCTCGCGCAATTTCGCCTACAGCACGCTGGCGCGCAAATCCGACGGCGGCTGGACGGAACTGCAGATTCTCACCAGCAAACCCAAGTCCCATCAAATCGGACAGAAGCCCGAAACCCTGACCATCACTGGCAAATCAATGTACGCGGTGGCCATGGATCGGCTGGATGAGCTGCGGGCGCTGCAAGCCCTTCGTGTGCCGCTGCCGCTGATTGATGGCATCGGTCGAAACTGGGGCCTGTGGCGAATCACCATGGTTCAGGAAACCCAGACCTGCATCATCGATGATGGTACGGCGATGGTGGTGGACTGGACCCTCGAATTAGCGGAGTTCAACAATGCGTAAGGTCCGAAGCGTGGCCGGTGATTCGGTGAATCTGCTGCTCTACCGCGAGACCGGTCGCAGCGATGACGCCGCCGAAGAAGCCCTGTGGAAACTCAACCCGACCCTGGCCGAACACGGCCCGGTCTTGCCGGCCGGTGTCTGGGTGACCTTGCCGGAACTCGACAGCAGACCGGCCGCGATCAAGCCGGTTTTGGCGTGGGACTAAGGAGGTTGCATGGCACAGGGATTTACACCGGCGATCGAAATCTACGGGGCCAACCATGCCCTGCTGAACCAGCGCCTGATCAGTTGGGAACACATTGATGCCGCCGGGATGGAGTCCGATCAGCTGACACTGGTGATCGACCTGGAAGGCCTTGAAGGCTTGCCGACCCTGGGCGGAAAAATCGGCCTGCGGGTTGGCTATCTGGAGTCCGGGCTGGTCGAAAAGGGCCAGTTCAAGGTGACTCGACTGACCCCGACGCTGTTCCCGTTACGCTTGACACTGGTGGCTACCGCAGCGCCTTTCAGCGGCAAGGATGAGACCCGATTCAAGGAACGGCGCACAGCCAGTCATGGCCCGACAACCCTGGGCGGACTGTTTCGCGAACTGGTCTCGCCGCACGGTTTTTCGCCGCGCGTCGATCCAGAGCTGGCGCTGATCCGGATTGCTCATGTTGATCAGTCGAACGAAACCGACATGAGCTTTATCACACGACTGGCAAAGAAGTACGACGCGGTGGCCAAACCGTTCAACGACCTCTACGTGCTGGCGAAACCGGCGCAGCTGAAAAACCTCTCGGGCCAGGTGATACCTGACGTCAGGCTGTCGGTGACCAGCAACAATCGACCGGGTGATCATGCCTTCATCAGCGCCACACTGGAAGAGACGGCCCGTACTCAGAATCAGGGTTGCAAGACCTGCTTCTGGGACATCGCCGCCGGCAAACTGCGCGAGGTGATAACCGGTTCCGAGCCCTACAAGGTCATTCGCCAGAAACAGGCCAGTGAAGAAGAAGCCAAAGCCATCGGCGAAGCCGAAGTGCGCAAGATGCTGCGCGAGAAATACAAGCTGAAGGTTACCTGCCCAGGCGATCCGCTGCTGGCCGCCGAAGGCCTGTTGGTGCTCGATGACACCTGGCCGGACTTCATACGCGGTCGCTGGTCGATCAAAAAGGTCACCGCCAGCGGCAAGCGCGAGGAAAGCTATCGCTGCTTGATCGAGGCAAGCGGCCTCGACGCCAAGACCTGATCCCCGCACAAACTCAAAGTGGGAGCGGGCTTGCTCGCGAAAGCGTTGTGTCAGTCGCCATCGATGTTGAATGCGCCGTCCCCTTCGCGAGCAAGCCCGCTCCCACATGGGGGCCTGCGGTAATTCCCTTCATTCTGGAACACCACCATGAAGATCACCCCGATCCTCACGCAGTTGCGTGCGCAATGCCCTGGCCTTGCCAATCACATTGCGGTGGGCGTGGATCTGGCCTTGCTGCAAGGCAACGCCGATCTGCCGACACCTTCGGCCCACGTCACACCGCTGGCCGATCTGGCCAGTAACAGCACCGCCCAAAACCTCACCACCCAACCGATCCGCGACCGCTTCGACATCGTTCTGGTGCTTGACGCCAGCGACGCTACAAAAGCGCTGGATCTGTTGCACGACCTGCGCGCCGAACTGTGGCGTGCGCTGGTGGGTTTCAAAGCCGATGCCGACTACAGCGCCATCGTTTATGACGGCGGCGAGATGGTGTCGATCAACAGCAGCCGCGTCTTTTACCGGCTGCGCTTTTTTGCCGAGTTCCAGCTTGGCCGCAATCTGCCGAGTCAGCCTGCGGAAAGTTGGCACGAACGTGAACTGGACGGTTTGTCGTCCTTTACCGGGGCCACCGTGCGGGTCGATGCGATCGACCCCGCTGACCCCAACCTGAAACGCCCGGGCCCCGATGGGCGGGTGGAACTGACTTTCTCTGGAGACGTAACCCCATGAGCAATCGCATCACCGTAGTGCCGGCCGCTGGCCGTGCCGTGCCAGACCCGGAGGCGGGCGATCTGCTGCCTCTTGAAGGCCGTGAAGTGCTGGACAGCGCCTGGTGGCGCCGACGTCTGACCGACGGCGATATCACACTCAAAACCGCAAAAGCGGCTAAACCACAGGGAGCCAAATAATGGCGATCGGATTCAGCAACATCCCCGCGGACATTCGTGTACCGCTGTTCTATGCCGAAATGGACAACTCGGCCGCCAATAGCGCGACCTCGGCCATGCGCCGTCTGATCGTGGCCCAGGTCAATGACAACATCGCGCCGACCGAAGTCGGCAAACTGGTTTTGGTCTCCAGCGTCGCGCTGGCGAAAAGCATCGGCGGCCAAGGTTCGATGCTCGCCTCGATGTACGAGACCTTCCGCAAGGCTGACCCGATCGGCGAGATCTGGTGCCTGCCACTGCACAACGTTGAAGGCGCTATCGCCAAAGGCGTGTTGACCCTGACCGGCACCGCGACTCAGGCTGGCGTGCTCAACCTGTACGTCGGTGGTGTGCGTGTGCAAGCCACCGTGGTCAACGGTGCCACGGCGGCGCAAGCGGCCACTGCGCTGGCGCAGAAAATCAACGCCACGGCTGATCTGCCGGTCAGCGCTGCGGCTGCTGAAGGTGTAGTGACCCTGTCCGCGAAATGGACCGGCGACAGCGGGAACGACATCAGCCTGCAATTCAATCGCCTGGGCAAGAGCAACGGCGAAGAAACCCCGGCTGGCCTGACCACCGCGATTACCGCCATGACCGGCGGCGTCGGTGTACCGGATCAGGTCGCTGCGGTCGCGGCGCTGGGCGATGAGCCGTTCGAATTCATCGCGCTGCCGTGGTCGGATCTGTCGACCCTCAACACCTGGCAAGCGGTCATGGATGACAGCACCGGTCGCTGGTCTTGGGCTAAGCAACTGTTCGGTCACGTCTACAGCGCCAAGCGCGGCACCGTTGGCACGCTGGTCGCCGCAGGCCAGGCCCGCAACGACCAGCACATGACCATTCAGGCGCTGGAGCCGGGCGTACCGCAACCGGTTTGGGTTCAAGCCGCCGCACTGGCCGCACGCACGTCGGTGTTCATCTCCGCCGACGCCAGCCGTCCGACCCAGAGCGGCAGCCTGCCGGGTGTCGATCCGGCGCCGGCGAGCGAGCGTTTCACCCTGACCGAGCGTCAGTCGCTGCTCAACTACGGCATCGCCACCGCTTACTACGAAGGCGGTTACGTGCGCATCCAGCGTTCGATCACCACGTACCAGAAGAACGCTTACGGCCAGGCCGACAACTCCTACCTGGACAGCGAAACCATGCACCAGTCGGCGTTCATCGTGCGTCGTCTGCAAAGCGTGATCACCAGCAAATACGGTCGCCACAAACTGGCCTCCGACGGCACCCGCTTCGGCGCCGGCCAGCCAATCGTTACCCCGAGCACCATTCGCGGTGAGCTGATTGCCCAGTACGCCAAGCTCGAACTGGAAGGCCACGTCGAGAACGCCGAGCTGTTCGCCGAGCACCTGATCGTCGAGCGTGACGTGCAGGACCCGAGCCGCGTGAACGTGCTGTTCCCGCCGGATTACATCAACGGTCTGCGCGTGTTCGCACTGCTCAACCAATTCCGTCTGCAGTACGACGACGCGGCTTGATAACCGCGTTTAGCGTCAAGCATTCAGCCCACCTCGCGTGGGCTTTTTTATTGAAGGGAGTAACACCATGGGTCAACTGATTGCAGGCACCTGCTACGTCAAAGTCGACGGCGCGCAACTGACTATCAATGGCGGCTGCGAAGCCCCGCTGATGGCGGTCAAACGCGAAACCGTCGTACCCGGCTTCTACAAGGAAACCGATATCGCGCCGTCGTTCAAAGTGACCGCGCTGCACACCGCCGACTTCCCGCTGAAGAAGCTGATCGAAGGCACGGACATCACCGTCACCTGCGAATTCAGCAACGGCAAAGTCTACGTGCTGGCCGGTGCGTACCTGGTCGAAGAGCCAGTCTCCAAGGGCGATGACGCCACCATCGAACTGAAATTCGAAGGCATCAAGGGGACCTGGCAATGAGCGGCGCCGTGAAGCTTCAAGTTGCGATCGAAGCTCACGGCGAGCCCCTGACCGAACTCGTCCTGCGCCGTCCGACGGTGCAGGAAGTGCGAGCGATCAAGGCGCTGCCGTACAAGATCGACAAGAGCGAAGAGGTCAGCCTCGACATGGACGTCGCGGCCAAATACATCGCCGTGTGCGCCGGCATTCCGCCGTCGTCGGTCAACCAGTTGGATCTGGCTGACCTCAACGCGCTGAGTTGGGCCGTAGCGAGTTTTTTCATGAGTGCGGCGTCGGCGCCATCACCGACCTGATCGCCGTCGCCTATGACCTGGCCTGGTTCTGGAAGGTTGACCCCGAACAGATGATGGCCAGGCCACTGGATGTGCTCCGCGAATCGCTGGAGCACGCGCAACGGATCAACGCGATGCAGCAGGTGCAGTGATGGCAGACACAGATAGCAACCCCAAAACATCGGTGCTGATTACCGGCATCGATGAGTTGTCGCCCAAACTCGGCGCCCTGCGAGTGAAAGTCGATAGCTTCAAGAAAAACCTCGAACAGACCAGCCTCGGCAAACTGGACATCAGCGGGCTGTTCAAGGGCGGCAGCGTGATCACGCCGTTCGTGGACGGCATCAAGTCGGCGGCGGCGTTTCAGGGCAAATTGACCGAAGTCAGCGAGGCGGCGAAAACCGTCGACCTGCCTGCCGCACCGAAAGTGGCTGCGCAGAACATGAACGTGTTCAGTGCGGCGATGGAGAAGGTCTCGGCTGCCGTGGATGCGGCACTGGTGCCGGCAGTGGGGGCGTTGGTGGTCGGGCTGGAACCGATGCTGAACCAGGTCAGCAGCCTGCTCGCCGACAACCCGAAACTGGTCGAAGGCCTGGCGGCGGGGGCGATTGCCTTCTCTGCCATGCAAACCGCCGTCACCGGTATGACCCAGGTCATGGACGTCATGAGCATGGTGCTCAAGACCAATCCGATCATGTTGATCGCGATGGGCATCGCGTTGGCGGCCGGTTTGATTTATGCCAACTGGACGCCGATCAGCGCTTTTTTCAAGGGCATGTGGGAGGGCGTGAAAAACATCGGTGTGAGTGCGATGGCGACGTTGCGCTCGATCCTTGACTGGCGACCGCTGGATGCACTGGCGGCGCTGTGGTCCCCGATTGCGGGATTCTTCTCGGGCATCTGGGACAAGGTCAAAACCGTCACCGCGCCGGTGATCGACTTTTTCAAATCGGTGTTCTCGTGGACGCCCGCCGGCATGATCCTGGAAAACTGGGCGCCGCTGACCGGTCTGTTTTCGGCGATCTGGGAATTGCTCAAGGCCTTGAGTGTGCCGGTGATGGCGTTCCTCAAAGGTCTGTTCGACTGGACACCGTTGGGGATGATCATCAACAACTGGGGGGCGATCACCGGGTTCTTTGCCTCGATCTGGACGGCGCTGCAACCGGCGGCACAAGCCATCAAGGACTTCTTCGGCACGTTGTTCGACTATTCCCCTCTGGGGATGATCGTCAACAACTGGGGCAGTATCGTGGCCTTCTTCGAACCGGTCTGGGCCGCATTGCAAACTTCGGCTCAGCAGATCAAAAGCTTCTTCCAGAGCCTGTTCGAGTGGTCGCCGCTGGAACAGATTGCGACGTACTGGCAGCCGATCAGCGAAGTATTTTCGGCGCTGTGGGGTGTGGTGCAGGCGCTGGCTGCGCCGGTACTGGAGTTTCTGCACAACATGTTCGAATGGACGCCGTTGGGGCAGATCATCAAGAACTGGGGGCCGATCACCGAGTGGTTCGGCGAGTTGTGGCAAAAGCTGCAAACCGTCATTGCGCCGATCAAGGAGTTGTTCGACGGTGGTTTCGCCGGGTTGATCGCCAAGGTCACCGGCAAGGTCGAAACCTTGACTCAGGCGCAACAGCAGACCAATGCAGAAGGCAAGGGGGAACTGGCGCCGGCGTTCTTTGGCGCAAGCCCTCAAACGTCGTCCAACGGTGTGTTGCAGGGCGGTTCGCTGCCACAAACCTCCAGCGCCCTGATCCAGCAAAGCGCCGCCAACAACCGTACGCAACTCGAAGGCGGCCTGACCGTGCGCTTCGAAAATGCGCCGGCGGGGCTGCGCACCGATCAACCGCAAACCAATCAACCGGGCCTGGCGCTGTCTTCGCGCATTGGCTATCGCTCGCTGTCGGCAGGAGGTTCCAATGAACTGGCGTGACCGTTTGTTGCCGGCATCCTTTCGCGGTGTCGGGTTCTGGATCGATCAGGCGAAAACCCCGGTCGGTCGCAAAGGTCAGTTGCATGAGTATCCGCAGCGTGACCTGCCGTTTTTCGAGGACCTTGGTCAGCAGGCCAAGACCCACGATCTGACGGCGTTCATCATCGGCCCTGACTGCCTTGAGCAGCGTGACAAGCTGCTCAAGGCGCTGGAGGCGGGCAGCGGTGAGCTGGTGCACCCGTGGCTCGGCCGCCTGCAAGTCAAGGTCGGCGAATGCGACATGACCCACACCCGCCAGGACGGCGGGTTGGTGACTTTCGCGTTGAAGTTTTACCCCGATAAACCGCTGCCTTTTCCGACCGCCACCGTCAGCACCCAGAAAGTCTTGTTGTCGAAAGCCGACACGCTGCTGGGTTCGGCGGTAGCGCGCTTCGAACAGGCCATGACCTTGATCAAGGCTGCGCGGATCGGCATCGCCAATCTGCGCAACAGCCTCACCGGGGTGTACGAGGTGATCAAGGAACAGCTCAAACCGCTGATCGAGCAGTACAGGCAAATCACCGAACTGGTCAAAGCGGTCAAGGAATTGCCCAAGGAAGTGGCGGCCGAGTTCAAGGGCTTGCTTGGTGATATCAAAGAACTCAAGGAATTCGCGAAGGAAGGCTACCGTGGCGTGATTGCCGACGTGTCCCAACAACTCGAGGCCATCCGCAAGGCTGATGCGCCGAAGATCACCACCGGTAAGGACACCAACGCGGCGGCGCAAGCCATGGCCGATCTGGTGCAGGACACCCTGCTGGTGAAAGTGGCGCAATGGGTGGCGTCGATGCCGATAGCGACCCCTGCGGTGAAATTGTCATCGACACCGTCGGTGGCTCAGCAGGCGAATCAACCGGTAACCCGTCAGGAAGTACCGGTGACCGATGAGATGAAAGCGCTGCAGAAGGCAATCGGGGCGGCCATTGATCCGATGCTGGACAAGGCCGACCCCAAGCATCACCAGGCAATCAATGATGTGAAGGAAGCGCTGATCGCGCATCTCAAGGCTGTGGCGTCATCCGGTGTGCGACAGATCAGTAAATCGTTCCAGGAAAGCCTGCCGGCGCTGGTCGTGGCCTACAAGCAATTTGCCGATGCTACCCGGGTGACTCAAGTGACTCAGAGCAATGCGATGAACCATCCGGGCTTTTCACCTAACGACGTGAACGTGTCCAGGGAGTAAGCCATGAGCGAGATGGATAACCGCGTCACGCTGACGGTCAATAACATGGAATACGGCGGCTGGAAAAGCGTGGAAATCAGCGCTGATCTGGAGCGCCAGTTCCGCACTTTCAAACTCGACATCACCTGGCAATGGCCAGGGCAGACGGTGGATCAGCGGATCAAACCGGGCGACCCGTGCGAAGTGAGAATCGGCCAGGATCTGGTGCTCACCGGTTACGTGTTCAAGGCACCGATTCGTTATGACGGCCGGCAGATCAGCCTGAGTATCGAGGGCAGTTCCAAGACTCAGGACCTGGTCGATTGCGCCGCCACCAACCGGCCCAATCAATGGCAGGAGCAACCGCTACTGAGCATCGTGCAGGCACTGGCGATGGAGTATTCGCTGATGGTCGTCAACGAAATCCCCGAGACCGCACGGTTGACCAAACACACGATCGTGCCGGGAGAAACAGTCTTTCAGTCGATCGACCGTTTGCTCTCGTTGTTGCGGGTGTTTTCCACCGATGACGAGCAGGGCCGGTTGGTGTTGGCCAAGCCTGGCAGTGGCGGACGCGCTAGCGATGCGCTGGAGTTGGGCAAGAATATTTTGTCGGCCAATGCAGCGATGGATCAAAGCCAGGTGTTCTCCGAATACCGAGTGATCGGCCAGCAGAAAGGCTCGGACAACAAGAGCGGGGCGGCGGTCAGCGAAGTTGAATCTACGGCGGCCGACCTGACCTTCAAGCGGCGGCGTACCACGATTATTAACGAGGGCACGGCGCTGACTTTCGAGCTGGCCCAGCAACGGGCCCAATGGGAGAGCGCCACCCGCATGGGCCGCGCACAGTCCACCACTTATCAAGTGCAGGGATGGCGCCAGTCCAACGGTGATCTGTGGCGTCATAACACGCTGGTGAAGGTCAAGGATCCGGTGCTCGATTTCGATGGCGACATGCTGATCTCCAAAGTGACGTATTCGCTGTCGGCGCAGGGCTCGGTGACGACCCTGCAAGTGGCGCCGCCGCATACCTTCGATCCTGATCCAATCCCCCCGAAAAAAACCTGAGCCTGACACCCGCCCCCACGTTTGTCCGTGTCGGGGCTGCTCTTTGAGGACAATTCATGAGCCTACTGACACGCCTGCTGGCGCGCGGCACTGTCGTGCTCGCCCATTCGGCATCCAAGCTGCAATCGCTGCAAATGCGCCTCACCGCTGGCGAAGTGAACGATGACATGGAGCACTTCGAACCTTACGGCTTTACCAGTAATCCACTGGCCGGCGCTGAAGGTGTTGTCACGTTTATCGGCGGTGACCGTTCACACGCCATCGCCCTGGTGATCGCCGACCGCCGTTATCGCCTGCAATCGCTGGCCTCCGGTGAAGTGGCGATCTACACCGACGAAGGCGACAAGATTCACTTCAAGCGTGGCCGGATCATCGATATCGAAACCGCCACCCTGAACATCCGCGCCACGACCGCTGTGAATTTCGATACGCCGGTGATCAACCAGACCGGCAAGATCGTTTCCAGCGGCGACCAACTGGCTGGCGGCATCAGCCAGATCAAACATGTGCACGTCGGTGTACAGGCCGGCAACGGCCAGACCGGTGCACCGGCAGGAGGCCAATGATGTTGATCAGCCAGAACCTCCACGCCGCGCTGACCCGCGCCGTGCTTATCAGCCTGTTCACCTGGCGCCGTGCCGCCGATGACGACGCCCTCGACGACGACGAACGTTACGGCTGGTGGGGCGACACATTTCCCACCGTCGCCGACGACCGCATCGGTTCGCGATTGTGGCTGTTGCGCCGGGTCAAGCTGACCCGCCAGACCCAGATGGACGCCGAATTCTATGCCCGCGAAGCCCTGCAATGGCTGATTGACGACGGCCATTGCAGCGCCATCGACATCATCAGCGAACGCCTCGACGCCCAGCGTCTGAACCTGCGCACGGTCCTGACCCTGGCCGACGGCGAACGTCTGGACATCAACCCCGATAACAGTTGGCAGGTGATCTATGCCGTTTGAAACCCCTTCGCTGCCGGTGCTGATCAAGCGCACCCAAAGCGACCTGGCCGGCGATTCGCTGCGCCAGTCCGATGCGCAAGTGCTGGCCCGCACCTTAGGCGGCGCGGCTTATGGTCTGTACGGTTACCTTGACTGGATTGCCGAGCAGATCCTGCCGGACAAGGCCGATGAATCGACCCTGGAACGCATCGCCGCATTGCGCCTGAATCAGCCGCGCAAACCCGCGCAAGTGGCCACCGGCAGCGTCAGTTTTACCGCCACCGCCGGTGCCGTGCTGGATGTCGACACGTTGCTGCAAGCGAGCGATGGCCGCACCTACAAAGTCACCACCGCACGCACCACCGTCAATGGCAGCAACACCACTACCATCGCGGCGTTGGATGCCGGCAGCCTCGGTAATGCCGACGCCGGTCTGGCGCTGACACCGGTGCAACCGATTGCCGGCGTGGTCGGCAACAGTTTCGTGGTGCTGGCGCCGGGTCTCAGCGGCGGCGTGGCGCGGGAAAGTCTGGAGTCGCTGCGCTCGCGGGTGATTCGCTCTTACCGCGTGATTCCCCATGGCGGCTCGGCCAGTGACTACGAGACGTGGGCGCTGGAAGTGCCGGGCGTAACGCGCGCCTGGTGTCGTGGCGGCCTGCTCGGGCCAGGCACAGTGACGGTGTTCATCATGCGTGATGAAGACCCGCAACCGGTGCCCAACGATGAGCAACTGGCCGAGGTTCAGGACTACATCGAACCGCTGCGTCCGGTGACCGCCGAGGTCCATGTGCAGCGACCGATCCAGGTGCCGGTGGTCTATCGCTTCAAAAGCGTCAACCCGGACACCACCGCTGTGCGCGCCGCCGTCGAAGCGCAACTGCGCGACCTGCACAACCGTGAAGCCGACTTGGGCGTGCCGCTGCTGATCAGCCATATCCGCGAAGCCATCAGCAGTGCCGGCGGTGAATACGATCACACGTTGACCTCGCCGGCCGCTGATGTGCCTGCCGGGCAAAGCGAACTGCTGACCTTCGGAGGTTGCGTATGGGGGGCATAAGAACCGCCGCGCAATATCAGGCGCAACTGCGCGCCCTGCTGCCGAGCGGCCCGGCATGGGACCCGGAGCATGTGCCGGAACTCGAAGAAGTGCTGCAAGGCGTCGCCGTCGAACTGGCCCGCCTCGACGCCCGCGCCGCCGACCTGCTCAACGAGATGGACCCGGCAGGCGTCAGCGAACTGGTGCCGGACTGGGAGCGGGTGATGGACCTGCCCGACCCGTGCCTGGGCGCCACGCCACTGTTCGACGACCGCCGCCTCGCCGTACGCCGCCGTTTGCTCGCGGTCGGCAGCCAGGCCGTCGGCTACTACCTCGAAATCGCCAAAAGCCAAGGCTACCCCAACGCCACCATCACCGAACACGAAGCCCCACGCATGGGCCGTGCGCGCTTCGGTGCCGCGCATTGGGGCACGTGGGAAGCGCAGTTCATGTGGACGCTCAACACCGGCGGCCGCCTGCTGCTCGGCCGGCGATTCGGCGCGAGTTACTGGGGCGAGCGCTTCGGCGTCAACCCAGGCTCGGCACTGGAATGCCTGATCCACCGCAGCGCGCCGGCGCATACCAAGGTGCACATTAATTATGACTAGGGAGGAATGAAGGGATGGATTATCCGAAGAGTGTGCCCAGCGCCGGGTTGGTGAATGGGAAGTTTGTTGATGAGAACCCGTTGATGGGGACGCCGGGGTCGTTGATTCCGGCGGAGTGGGGGAACAACGTCACGGACGAAATCCTCAACGCAATTACTGCCGCCGGACTGGTGCCGGATGAGAACAACAGTACTCAGCTCAAAGCGGCCATTTTGGCCATTGTCGAAAAAAATAAAAGCGACTCTTTCGCCAGTAAGGAGGAGGCCGAGTCGGGCACCAGCAACAGCCGACTGATGACCCCGTTGCGGGTGTTTCAGGCCATCGAAAAGAAAGTAATCCAGGCGACTGAAACCGTCTTTGGTTGGGCGCGAGTTGCGACTCAAGCACAGGTCAATGCAGCGGCGGATGACACTTCAATTGTCACACCGAAGAAACTCGGATTAGGCCTCTCCTACAGCTTTGGGGAGAACGGGTACATCGTGTTTCCGAATTGGCTGGGGGGCTTCATGATCCAGTGGGTTCTGATCACGATTGCTACAGACAAAACTTATGTGTCAAAACCATGGCCGATCGCTTTTCGAAACCAGTGTCGCGGCGCATGGGCGAGTTATTCCCATAGTGGGAACGCACCATTTTTCGATATCGTCACTCCCCCTTTGGTGACGTATTTTGATCCTGGCCAAGTTCAAGTATTGAGCAACTCCGGAGGATCAGGTTTTATCAGTGTCCTTAGTGCGGGGAACTGACATGAAACGTTTCTATAGCCGTACCACTGGCAATACTTACTTGTCGGGTTATCACACGAACCTTCCAGAAGATGCCGTTGAGATTGACGACGAGCGCTATGAGTCGGTGATTGCCAATCCCGCCGCAGGCACTGAGCGGTCCCATGATGATCAAGGTCTGCCGGTATTGGTCGAGCGGCCCCCCCTGTCAGATGAGCAAACCTCGACCGAAGCCAAGGTGTGGCGCGACAAGGAATTTGATCGCTTTGTCTGGTTGCGTGATCGCCATCGGGATGAAGTTGAACTGATGAAAACCACCACTCTGTCCGACGCTGAATACCAGACGCTGCTGACCTATCTGCAGGCGTTGCGCAAATGGCCTCAAGCTAAAAAGTTTCCTTCCAAACGCTCTCGACCGAAAAAGCCTGTCTGGATGACTGCCGAGTGAACGGATGCCGCGTTGTCGGCATCGCCCATCAATGTCCCAGGAAAAGGAAAGTGAAATATGGATTATCCAAAAAGCGTCCCCAGCATCGGGCTGGTCGATGGCCGTTTCGTCGATGAAAACCCGGTGGCGGGAACGCCGGGATCATTGATTCCCGCGGTGTGGGGCAACAACGTCACCGAAGAATTGTTGACGGTTATCAAAGCGGCCGGGATTGAGCCAGCTGAAGGCGCTACCAACCAACTGTTAGCAGCATTGAAGAAACTTCTCAGCCTTGCCAGCCCCATGGCATCGCAGGTGCTGGAGGTTTCTGGATCGAAGACATTGATCGCCGATGAGCTGGGACTTGTCCTGATCAGTGCCAGTGCGGCTGACGCAACGATCACGTTACCGTCGGTGAGTTCGCTTTCAGGTGTGCGAGATGTCGTCGTTCGTCGTTCTGATAACAGCGCCAACCGACTGGTCGTGCAAGCCGCCGGTAATGATCGAATCAGATTTCATACTCATCTGTCGCCAAACGGTTATCCCTTTCTGGTGTTGATGGGGGCGGGCGACTGGTGGCACCTGCGCAGCGACGGTTCTGGTAGCTGGTGGCCGGTCGGGCGTTTTGATAACAGCGCTCTGGGACGGATTATTGTTGAGACTTCGACCGCGCTAAGCCCAGGTGGATATGGTGCACTCAACGGTCGTGAGTTTCTGCGTGCCGAATGGCCGTGGCTCTGGGATCACGCTGTTCAATCGGGGATGTTGCGCGCGGAAGCTGACCGCGCGGGTGGCTGGAGCAGCGGTGACGGTATCAAGACCTTTCGCGGGCCGGAGGTTCGCGGCGAGTTCCTGCGGATGCTGGATGAGCAACGCAATATCGATGCGGGTCGAGTGGCCGGCTCCTGGCAGACGGGCACCAACATCGCCGGTGATAACGGGTTCGCCCCGGCGGTTCACGGAATTGGCAACCTGGCAACGATCGGAGCGGATCCGACCGCATTCACCGGCCTTACTTACTACGTTGGCGCTACGGGCATTGAGAACTTTACCCAACCGTATTGGGGAATGGCTCGACCCCGCAACATCGCCTATCCAGGTCGCCTTAAACTGATTTGAGGTCTTTATGGCTTATTACTACGTTAACGAACTTACCCAGGAACTGACCGGACCTGTCGAACTGCCGGTTTATCCAGGCATGGGGAAAGTCGTACCGGGCAATGCCATCGAGCTGCCTGAAGTACTGTCCATCGCCAAGCCCGGTTATGTCTGGGCATGGCGCGATGGGCAAGCTTTGCAATTGGTCGATTTGCGTAACCGCACTGTTTATCGCAAAGACAATGGCAGCTCTCAGTACTGGACACAGTTGGGCTCACTGTCCGACGAACTGACGGCCAAGGCCCGTCCTGATGCCTACCACTTCTGGAAAAATGATGGTTGGGTACTGGATGTCGAAGCCGAGCGTACAGGGCTTGTCGCGAAGGCAGAGATCGATCGTGACAACCGATTGCGTGAAGTGGTCATTCGGATTGCCTCTCTGCAATACGCCTATGAGTTGGGGGAGGCGAGCAGTGATCAGTTGACGACACTGCAAGCTTGGAAACGCTACGCGCTGGCATTGGCTCGGATTGAGCAGCAGCCAAATTATCCTTCGCTTATCGATTGGCCGGCGGCGCCAGCCCCTTTGGTTGCTTCGCCTACCGTCTGATTCACCCTATAAAAATCATACCGGCGCGCTTGAGTCGCCGGCATTCGGCTGCCTGTAAAACTTAGAAGGTTCGTACGTGGACTATCCAAAAACCATCCCCGGTGTGGGCCTGGTCAACGGCGGTTTCGTTGATGAAAACCCCGTGGCCGGAACACCGGGTTCGTTGATCCCCGCCGAGTGGGGCAACAGCGTGACACAGGAAATTCTCAATGCGATCAAAGCGGCCGGACTGACGCCGGATGAAGCCAAAACCGATCAATTGGCGACAGCGATCGGGGCCCTGGTCGATTTCACCAAACTGAAAAACACCCCGACGAGCTTGAGTGGCTACGGCATCACCGACGCGGTGGGGCGGCTACTGGCGGTCAGGCAATTCGAGACGGTCGGGATTACGGTTTACAAGCCCAATCCCAAAGCCAAACGCATTCGCGTTCGCTTGGTGGGGGCGGGTGGATCCGGCGGCGGTTGTGCACCTGTCGCTGCGAATTATCAAAGTATCGGCGGCGGCGGTGGTTCGGGAGCCTATGCGGAAAGCCTTTATGACGTGACCCCGGAAATGTTGGCCGGTGTGCCAGTTTCGCTGGGGGCAGGTGGCGCAGCGCGTAACGCGATGGGGCAGACGGGTGGAGGCGCATCCTTTGGTACTTACATGAGCGCGGCGGGTGGAGCAGGTGGGCAAATTCTTACCTCTGCTGTAACGGCAACGGCCGTCGGTTTTGTTCAGGGTGGCGCCGGAGGGCAGGCCGTGACCGGTGGCAGTCTTTCCAATGCTCGAGGCATTGGCGGTGATTACGGGATGTACAACGCCAATTGGGGAGTGCTTGCCGGGGCGGGGGGCGCCAGCCCGTTTGATGGTGGTGCCACCCGCGTGGGCGTAAATGGAGCAGGTGGTTCTGGCGGTCGTGGCTCGGGTGGTAGCGGTTCTTGCTCGACCAATGCTTCCGCGTCAGTGCTCAGCGGCGCCGGCGGCAACGCCTTTTGTGAAATCTGGGAGTACGAGTAATGACCCGTTATGCACGAGTGGAAAACGGTGTTGCGGTCGAACTGATCGATACCGGTGACTACCTGATCACCCAACTGTTCGCTCCAGCCTTCGTCGAGTCGATGGTGCCGGTTCCGCAAGGCATGAAGGTCGAAATCGGTGCGCCGGTCGGCGAACTTCTTCCTGGCAATGAGCCGTCGCTCGTAACAGAAAATCCTGTGGTTATCCCGAAGGCCGCAGTCGAAGAACAAGAGCCCTTGACAGCGGCGCGCACTTGGCGTCAGTCCAGTCTTTCCTCCACCGAATGGTGGGTGACTCGCCATCGCGATGAACAGGAACTCGGCCGGGGCACGACGCTCAAGGCCCAGCAATATCTGGAGCTGCTGGAGTACCGGCAGGCGTTGCGTGACTGGCCAGAATCCGGCGCCTTCCCGGCAGCGGTGTCTCGACCGAGAGTGCCGCAATGGTTGCAGGCCGATGCGGGATAAAGCCCCGCGCGAATGTATTTTTAGATCAGGAGATGAGTCATGGATTATCCCAAGAGTGTTCCCAGCGCCGGGTTGGTGGATGGCAAGTTCGTAGATGAGGATTTGTTGACGGGCAAACCGGGATCATTGATTCCGGCGAGTTGGGGCAATGGTGTTACGCAGGAAATTCTGGGCGTTGTACAGGCGGGCGGGCTGACGCCGAGCGAAGCCTCTAACACGCAATTGCTCGGAGCAATTCGAAGTGCCCAATTGTTCAAGACTGCTGCGCCGTTCGACATCAGCCGTTCAGCGGCTACTTGCGAGTTTGTCCAACGGGCGCTGGGCAACTATGCAGGGGCGCGGGGCATCTCTGCCGCGACACAATTGACGGCCGCTGATGTGGGCTGGTCGATCGGCCTAGGCGGAAACTCGTCTTACACCGTGACCTTGCCGGACATCAACAGCGTTCCCAACGGTGCGACGATCGGCTTGCACTGTCGCAGTAATGCCGTGATCACCATTACCGGGATTAACGGTACTCAAATAAGTCCGCAAGGCGCCTATTTGACTTCGATTGTGATGAACAGCGGCGAGAGTGCCAGCTTAGTCAGAGAGAGCGGCATCTGGATCCTTTACGGGACAGCCAGTCTGAAATATGCCCCGCTGTTTTCCGGAATGGTGAGTAACCCTGGGTATCAGAAACACCTCAGCGGAAATATCGATCAATGGGGGGCGGGCATTTCCAACGCTCAGGGGGACGTCTTAGTGACGTTTCCAATGGCCTTCCCGAAAGGATTTTTTTCGATGGTAGCCACCCATTCGGGTGGTGATGCGGCGATGGTCTCGGTGACCGCCTTCGACCGCTACGGTTGCACGCTCAGAATTCGCAATTCTGCCGGTCAAGTGAGTGCAGGCTGGTCCGTGAACTATTTTGCAAAAGGTTATTGAATGAACACTTTCAACGTTTTGTTCAGCGCCAGTACCCGTAGTGTTTATATACCGGGTATCCATTCGTCGGACATACCCGACGACGTTATTGAAATTCCTCAGGCCTGTTGGGTCTCGCTGTTACAGCAATTGGCGGTGACGCCAAAAATGATTGGCGTGCGCGCGGATAACGGCTACCCCATTCTTGTCGATCCGCCGCCGCCGTCGGCAGAAGAAGCAACCGACATTGAGCGCCGCTGGCGTACTGCACAATTGGCTGCCACCGACGGTTTGGTCGCACGTGATCGTGATGAGCTTGAGGACGGTGGCGGCACAACGCTTACCGCCGAGCAATACACCGAGCTGCAAACCTATCGGCGTGCATTACGTGAGTGGCCGCAAGGAACTTTCTTCCCATTCAGCGAACATCGGCCGGTCTCTCCGCGTTGGTTGGCGACAGCACTTTAAGTCAGCAGCAGCGATGAAAAACCTTGCGTGAAAACTCCGGCAAACAATGGCTGGCAGGCATTAACCCCCAACCATGATTCAATCGGAGCATCCAGGGAGGACTACGCATTATGCAAATAACTGAAAACAACCTTATCAACATCATGCCCAACGCCCGCTCCCAAGCGGGCGTTTTTGTTTCTGCGCTCAATAACGCCATGGCCAGGCATCGCATCGACACGCCCAAGCGTATCGCTGCATTCCTCGCGCAGATCGGCCACGAGTCGGGGCAGTTGCGGTACGTGCGCGAGTTGGGCAACAACCAGTACCTGAGCAAGTACGACACCGGCACCTTGGCGTTACGGCTGGGCAACACGCTTGAGGCCGATGGTGACGGGCAAAGGTATCGCGGTCGCGGGCTGATCCAGATCACCGGTCGCGCCAACTATCGCCAATGCAGCCTCGGCTTGTTCGGCGATGAGCGTTTGCTGTCCTTGCCGGAACTGCTGGAACAACCGCAATGGGCCGCCGAATCCGCCGCGTGGTTCTGGGAAAAGAATGGCTTGAACGAACTGGCCGACCGCGACCAGTTCAACACGATCACCCGGCGCATCAACGGCGGGTTGAACGGTTTGCAGGATCGGCTGGAAATCTGGGCGCGGGCGAGGGCGGTGCTATGCCAATCCCCTGGCGAGTGATTGGCGTTGTTTTGCTCGCCGCCGGGGCGGCGGCGCTGGCCTGGCAGTTTCAAGACTGGCGTTACGGTCGGCAGTTGGCCGAGCAGGCTCGGTTAAACGCCGAAACGCTCAATCAACAGACCACGGCCGCCGCCACCGCACAACAGGCCGAACAGGATAAACGTCTGGCGCTGGAGCAACGCCTTGCGGCCAGTGAACAAACCCACTATCGAGCGATGAGCGATGCCCAACGTGATCAGGATCGCCTGCGCGATCGTCTTGCCACTGCTGATCTGCGCCTGTCAGTCCTCATCGACGCCGGCGATGCTGCCCAAGGCTGCGGGGTGTCAGCCACCGCCGGCACCGGCGGCGTGGATCATGCAACCGTACGCGCCCGACTTGACCCGGCGCATGCTCAACGAATTGTCGCCATCACCGACACCGGCGACCGCGGACTGATTGCCTTGCAGGCCTGTCAGGCCTATGTCAGAGCATTGGCGCCTGAACATTTTGAATGAGTCTGTGTATTGAAAGCGCAACCGGCTCGTGTACGGTGGTACGCATTCCACACGATCCGGAGAGCACCTTGAAAGAGATCACTCAATTGGCCGCCGAGCTGGGCCGACGTCTGCAAGTGCTCAATGCCCACGTCACCACGGCCGAATCCTGCACCGGCGGCGGCATCGCCGAAGCCATCACACGGATACCGGGCAGCTCGGCGTGGTTCGAGGCCGGCTATGTGACCTACTCCAATCGCCAGAAAACCCGGCAACTGAATGTGCCGGCCGAGTTGTTCGAAACGGTGGGTGCGGTCAGTCGTGAAGTGGTTGAGGCCATGGTGTGCGGCGCCCAGGACAAAAGCCTGGCGCGGTTCGCCGTGGCCGTCAGCGGTGTGGCCGGCCCCGACGGTGGTACACCGAACAAGCCTGTGGGCACGGTGTGGCTGGCGTGGGGCGTCGGCGACGCGGTTTGCAGCGAGGTTCAGCACTTTGCCGGTAACCGCGATGAAGTCCGCCGACAAACGGTGAAGGCCGCGCTAGAGGGGCTCCTGCGACTAGCGGCAAGAGAAATCGAAAATCAGGGGTAGGCGATCCACGAACGCTGTGGAATAATACTGGCTACTTATACAGGTGTTGGCCGTCAGGCCTTATTGATTACGTGAGGACTTTAATGGACGACAACAAGAAGAAAGCCTTGGCTGCGGCCCTGGGTCAGATCGAACGTCAATTCGGCAAGGGTGCCGTAATGCGTATGGGCGATCAGGACCGTCAGGCGATCCCATCCATCTCCACTGGCTCTCTGGGTCTGGACATTGCACTCGGCATTGGCGGCCTGCCAAAAGGCCGTATCGTTGAAATCTACGGTCCTGAATCTTCCGGTAAAACCACACTGACGCTGTCCGTGATCGCCCAGGCTCAAAAAGCCGGCGCGACCTGCGCATTCGTCGACGCCGAACACGCACTCGACCCTGAGTACGCCGGCAAACTGGGGGTCAACGTCGACGACCTGCTGGTTTCCCAGCCGGACACCGGCGAACAGGCCCTGGAAATCACCGACATGCTGGTGCGCTCCAACGCTGTTGACGTGATCATCGTCGACTCCGTGGCGGCATTGGTGCCTAAGGCTGAAATCGAAGGCGAAATGGGCGACATGCACGTCGGCCTGCAAGCCCGTTTGATGTCGCAGGCGCTGCGTAAAATCACCGGTAACATCAAGAACGCCAACTGCCTGGTCATCTTCATCAACCAGATCCGTATGAAGATCGGCGTGATGTTTGGTAGCCCGGAAACCACCACCGGTGGTAATGCGTTGAAGTTCTACGCATCGGTCCGTCTCGACATCCGCCGTACTGGTGCAGTGAAAGAAGGCGACGAAGTGGTGGGTAGCGAAACCCGCGTCAAGGTTGTGAAGAACAAGGTGGCTTCGCCGTTCCGTCAGGCCGAGTTCCAGATTCTTTACGGCAAGGGAATCTACCTCAATGGCGAGATGATCGACCTGGGTGTGCTGCACGGTTTCGTCGAGAAGTCCGGCGCCTGGTATGCCTATGAAGGCACCAAGATTGGTCAGGGCAAGGCCAACTCGGCCAAGTTCCTCGCGGACAATCCTGAAATCGCCACCAAGCTCGAGAAACAACTGCGTGACAAGCTGCTGGCCCCCGTAGCAGACGTCAAGGCTTCGCTGGCCAAGGACAAAGTTGACGATATGGCCGAGGCCGATGTCGACGTTTGAAGCCTTTGAATGACACTTGTACTCGATACCCTCGTCGCGGTGCGGCGAACCGCCATGGACCTGCTCGCACGTCGTGAGCACGGTCGAGTCGAGCTGACGCGTAAACTGCGTCAGCGCGGTGCTCCGGCGGAGATGATCGAAACAGCCCTGGACCGCTTGACGGAAGAAGGGCTGCTTTCGGAGTCTCGTTACCTTGAAAGCTTTGTTTCCTACCGCGCCCGTTCCGGTTATGGCCCTCTGCGAATCCGTGAGGAACTGAGCCAGCGCGGTTTGCAACGTGCCGATATCGAACTCGCCTTACGCGAAAGTGGTATCAGTTGGCAGGAACAACTTCAGGACACGTGGCAGCGAAAGTTCTCCGGGCATCTGCCGATTGATGCCAAAGAGCGGGCCAAACAAGGTCGGTTCCTGGCGTATCGGGGCTTCTCGATGGAGATGATCAACCGCTTGTTCAGCGGCAGAGGGATGGACGATTAAAACGGTTAAATAAAAACGGCCCGCTATGAAAATAGCGGGCCGTTTTTTTTGCCTTCAAATTACCTTCGAAGGCTCTCGGTTGCGTTGCGCGGTTTGTGGTTTGGAATGGGCCCAGTTTTCCGGCAAGTTGATGTAGTCCACCAGCTCCCTTAAGCGTCCGTGATTGCGGGCATTGAAGGCGAATGCCAATCGCGTCAGGTGGCTGAACTGTGCCTCGTCGTGTTCCTCACCATTGAAAGTGTGTTGATGGAACTGGTCGCTCAAACACAAATCGGCAAAGGCTTCCTGCAGATGCGCCAGTGCCTGATCGCTGAGCTTGTGGTTCATGCGGATCACGAATTGGCGCTTGAGCCAGCGGCTGGAGTGGAAGTTGCTGTAAAACTGGTTGATTTCTTCTACTGCCTCCTCGACCGAGTAGACCAGCCGCATCAGTTTCATGTCGGTCGACAGGATGTAGTGGTTGTCCGCCAGTTGCTGGTGGATGAAATCCATCGCACCCTGCCAGAAGGTGCCCCCTGGTGCATCCAGCAGTATCACCGGTACCAGTGGGCTTTTACCGGTCTGAATCAGCGTCAGCACTTCCAGTGCTTCATCCAGCGTGCCGAAGCCGCCAGGGCACAGCACCAGTGCATCGGCTTCCTTGACGAAGAACAGCTTTCGGGTGAAGAAGAAGTGGAAGGGCAACAGATTGCCGGTGCCGCCCACGGTGGGATTGGCATGCTGCTCGAAGGGCAGGTTGATGTTGAAGCCCAGGCTGTGATCGCGACCTGCCCCCTCATGCGCGGCGGCCATGATGCCGCCACCTGCCCCGGTGATGACCATCATTTCCGAGCGCACCAGCGCTGCACCGAGTTCCCGGGCCATGGCGTACAGGGGATGCTCGACCGGCGTGCGCGCCGAGCCGAAGACGGTGACTTTGCGTCGGCCCTTGAATTGCTCCAGCACCCGAAACGCCTCCTCCAGCTCGCGCAGGGCTTGCAGGGTGATCTTGGCATTCCATCGATTGTGATCTTCCTGAGCCATACGCAGCACGGTCAGGATCATGTCGCGATAGATAGGGATATTGGGGCTATTGGGTGAAACGCGGTTGAGTTGTTCTTCGACCTTGATGACGAGGTCAGGGCCGCTTTCCTGAAAATGACGGCTTAAGAGGTCATTCGGTTGGTAAGGCATTCAACGTCTCCTTCTGCACAGAGCTTGTGGCCCTGACGAGCGGCGTCAGTGCCGCGCTGCAAAAACACACAGTCGGCAGTTCCTTTTCTGCCGTTAACAAGTGATCGGGAATACTCTGAATCTAGACCCTTGTGCGCGATTGCGCCGACTCGATCATTGCGCCGCACGTCCAGACTGGCAATCGCTGATTGATTTTTACGCGATGACAGCACCGCTCGTCCGAACGTGCGCCGAGCGGCAAACCCTCTGATTAACTGATTTACAGGCACCGTACGACAACGTTGCGTCAACGACAGTACGCAAGGTGCGCGCTATTGAAGGATTTGCGGTTGGCAAGGAGGCGGGACATATGCCCAGAGTGATTCTGGAAATCGATACGCAGCTGTATCGGATGTTGAAAGCATCGGCCGAGACCCATCAAGTCAGTCTCGAAGATGAATGTTGCCGGCGGTTGGCGGGAGGAGAGCGCCGTTCACACTATTTACAGGCCTTGCTGGCTGAGCTACGCGCCGAGGATGAACAGCGGCGCGCCAATTCGCGATGATTACTTCTTCTTCGCCGGTGCGGCTTTCGGGCAATCCGATTCCTGGTAGCTGGCGGAACCGATCGCTTTGTTGGTTTTCACTTCGGTGAAGTCGTAACGCATGATCGCGCCCTTGGCCATCAGCTTGCGGTACGACGGGTTGTTGCAAACCGAGGCGCCCAGCTGGAAATATACGGCTTTGGGATCAGCGCGCATTTTCTCGGCGTGGCTCTTTTGCACGCTCAGGTGGTTGATCAACTGCGTGCCTTCAACGGTGTAGCCCTGATCAAGAATGTCTTCATTGATGGCCCGTGGCGTACCGACGCTGCTTTGAGCGGCGACGTTGCGCAGCTCTCTGTTCAGATTCTGCTCACTCAAGGACGCCGCCTGAGCGGTGAAGGACGACGCCAGCACAATGGCAGCGGTGGGAACGATAAGGCGCAGCATGAAACTCTCCTGATTCGGTGACTGGTGGTTCGACCAGCCACGGGGCTGTGCGTTCAGTGGCGGCGAATTATAGGGGAGCCGGTCTGGACGGTACAGGCTTGTGCCCGCCGCTCTGGTAAACTGCCGGCCTTTATTGCCCTGCCGAGTGTTGTTCGTGTCGAGTTTCCCTGTCTGCCGGTCGTCCCCGCGATGAATCATGCCCCCAACGCCGTAGCCCGCCTGCGCGATGAGCGCGAGGACGCGGGCATCAAGCCGATTCAGGCGCGAGGTTTTCGCTCCGAGCGGTGCCGCGACTGCCGGGTGATCATCAGTCATTGCCTGTGCGCCTGGCGGCCAAGCGTCGAAACCCGTTCCGGTGTGTGTCTGATCATGACCGGCAAGGAAGTGTTCAAACCGAGCAACACCGGTTGGCTGATAGCTGATGTGGTCAGCGATAACCATGCGTTCATCTGGTCGCGCACCGAGCCGGACCCGCAGATGTTGGCGCTGCTCAACGATCCGCAATGGCAGCCGTATCTGGTGTTTCCCGGCGAATACGTCGAGCCATCGCGAGTGACCAATACCGTCGCGGCTGATGGCAGCAAGCGGCCGCTGTTCATTTTGCTCGACGCAACCTGGACCGAGGCGCGGAAAATCTTTCGCAAGAGTCCGTACTTCGATCGCCTGCCGATTCTCAGTCTGTTGCCCGACAAACTCTCGCGCTACCGCCTGCGCCGCTCAACCCGAAGCGAGCACCTGTGCACCGCCGAAGTGGCGGCGTTGTGCCTTGAGCTGGCCGGCGATACGGACGCCGCCTCGGCGCTGGACGCCTATTTCGATGTGTTCAGCCAGCATTACCTCGGTGCCAAACAGCAATTGGACGTGAACGAATCAACCCCGGCCCACGCCGAGCTGCAACCCTTTATACGAAAGCCGCAAGCAGCGTTGGCCCAATAGTGGCCCATACTGTACAGCGCGCTGGCCGTACTGCTTGACCGCCCAGTCTTCGCTGGGCATGCTTGGCGCCGATTAGGGTGCGGCCAAGGTTTGAAACGCCGTGTTTGCAAGTGATTGGCGTTGAACGTGCCCCTGTGGATACCGCTACAAAGCGGCATCTTGAGTTGCTTTGGCCAGACCCGAATGCTCCGGGCCGGCCATCAAAAACAGGATCATTTGAAAAATGGCCACATACGACATCCTGATTGCCGATGATCACCCCCTCTTTCGTAGCGCACTGCATCAAGCGGTTACGCTGGGCCTTGGCCCGGATGTGCGCCTGGTGGAAGTGGCGAGCATCGCCGAACTGGAAACGCGTCTGACTGAAAAGTCTGACTGGGATCTGGTCCTGCTGGACCTGAACATGCCCGGTGCTTTCGGATTTTCCGGGTTGGTGATGTTGCGCGGCCAATACCCGCAGATTCCGGTGGTGATGGTTTCGGCGCAGGAAGAAGCATCTGTGATGGTTAAGTCCCGCGAGTTTGGAGCCAGTGGCTTTATTCCCAAGTCCAGTGGCCTGAGCGTGATTCAGGAGGCCGTGCGCAAAGTGCTCGATGGCGACGTGTTCTGGCCACCGCAAGCGTTCGAGGCGGTCAGCGTTTCGGCTGAGGCCAAGGCCGCCAGCGATGGCCTTGCCAGCCTGACGCCGCAGCAATTTCGTGTATTGACGATGGTCTGCGAAGGGTTGCTGAACAAGCAGATTGCCTACGAGCTGAGCGTGTCGGAAGCGACCATCAAGGCCCACGTCACGGCAATCTTTCGCAAGTTGAATGTGCGCACTCGCACGCAGGCTGCTTTGCTTCTGCAACAACTTGAGTCAATTGCGAGCCAATAATGACTGGCGTCTTCACGCTTTTTTGACTGTCGTTGATCTAGCTTTCCCACTCCTTTTTGGTTGGTTTCTACTTTATGTCACCTTTCAAGGGCCAGACTGGCCTGAAACGCATCCTCAACGCTTCCGGTTACTCGCTCGATGGCCTGCGCGCGGCCTTCACGGGCGAAGCGGCGTTCCGTCAATTGGTGCTGCTCAATGTGGTGCTGATTCCGTTGACGTTCTTCCTCAATGTCAGCCGGGTTGAGCGGGCGCTATTGATCGCTGTGTGCCTGTTGGCGCTGATCGTCGAGTTGCTGAATTCGGCAGTGGAAGCGGCCATCGACCGCATCTCGCTGGAATTGCACCCACTGTCCAAGAACGCCAAGGACATGGGCAGCGCGGCGCAATTCGTTGCGCTGAGCATGATCGCCCTGGTGTGGGCCGTGATTCTGCTTTAAGCGATGGTTGGCAAGACGATCTCGTCGCTGCGCTGCACCCCGGCGGTGAAAGCGCGGCACAGTTCGAGAAACTCGCGCATGGCCGACGTCTGGTATTTCTGTTTGTGCCAGATGAAGTAGAACTGTCGCGCCAGATCCAGATCTGGCGTTTCCACCGCCACCAGACTGCCGCGGCGGAAGGCATCGCGCAGCGCCAGTCGCGAGATGCAGCCAATCCCCAATCCTGATTCCACTGCACGTTTGATCGCTTCGGTGTGCTCCAGCTCCAGCCGGATGTTCAACGCACTGCGATGGTGACGCATGGCCTGATCGAAGGTCAGGCGCGTGCCGGAGCCTTGTTCACGCAGAATCCATGCCTCATGGGTCAACTCTTCCATGGTCGCGCTGCCGCGTTTGGCCAGCGGATGCTGCGGGGCGCAGAACACCACCAGCTCATCCTCGACCCAGCTCTGCACTTCGATGTCCGGGTGGTTGCAATCACCTTCGATTAGACCCAGATCAATTTCGTAGTGGGCCACCTGGTGCACGATATTGGCTGTGTTCTGTACATGCAGCTTTACCTGGCTTTCCGGGTGGCGCTGCATGAAGCCGCCGATCAGCAGGGTCGCCAGATAATTGCCGATGGTCAGCGTCGCGCCGACGGAGAGCGAGCCGAAACCGGATTTGCCGTTGAGCAGGTCTTCGATTTCCTTGGCCTGATCGAGCAGCGCCACTGCTTGTGGCAACAGCTGTTTGCCGAGGGCATTGAGGCTCAACCGTTTGCCGGCGCGGTCGAACAGTTGGCAGCTGGATTGGCGCTCAAGCTCGGTAATAGAGGTGCTGGCCGCCGATTGCGAGAGGCTGAGCAGACCCGCAGCACGGGAAACGCTTTCCTGCTGGGCGACGGCGACGAAGACTTGCAGTTGACGGAGAGTAAATCGCATATCGATATAACCGATAACCCTTATCTTAATAATCCAGTTAACAGATATTGTCGGCGCTATTAGAATGCGATGCAATTGCGCACCATCGGCATTTATTCAGCCCAGAGCAAGCGCAGAGCCAATATCCAGGAGTCAAACGTACATGAGCAACATGAACCACGAGCGTGTCCTCAGTGTTCATCACTGGAACGATACCCTGTTCAGCTTCAAGTGCACCCGCGATCCGGGCCTGCGCTTTGAAAACGGGCAGTTCGTGATGATCGGCCTGCAACAGCCCAACGGCCGCCCGCTTATGCGCGCTTACTCGATCGCCAGCCCGAACTGGGAAGAGCATCTGGAATTTTTCAGCATCAAGGTGCCTGACGGCCCGCTGACCTCCCAGTTGCAGCATCTGAAGGAAGGCGACGAGATCATCATCAGCAAAAAGCCTACGGGCACGCTGGTGCTGGACGATTTGAAGCCAGGCAAACACCTTTACCTGCTCAGCACCGGTACCGGTCTGGCGCCGTTCATGAGCGTGATCCAGGATCCGGAAACCTACGAGCGTTTCGAAAAAGTCATCCTGTGCCACGGCGTGCGCTACGTGAACGAAGTCGCTTACCGCGAATTCATCACCGAGCATCTGCCGCAGAACGAATTCTTCGGTGAAGCGCTGCGTGACAAGCTGATTTACTACCCGACCGTCACTCGCGAGCCGTTCGAGAACGAAGGTCGTCTGACCGACCTGATGCGCAGCGGCAAACTGTTCAGCGACATCGGCCTGCCACCGATCAACCCGCAGGACGACCGCGCCATGTTGTGCGGCAGCCCAAGCATGCTCGACGAGACCAGCGAAGTACTCAACAGCTTCGGCCTGACCGTGTCGCCGCGTATGCGCGAGCCGGGCGACTACCTGATCGAGCGTGCGTTCGTCGAGAAGTAAGCACCGTCAAAACCCGTGGGAGCGAGCTCCTGAAGAGGGCGGAACATTCAGCCGTTGTGTTGACTGACACGCCACCTTCGCGAGCAAGCCCGTTCCCACATTGGGTTTGTGGTGTGACAGTAAAAAACCCGCGTGCCTGAGAAGGTCACGCGGGTTTTTTCGTTTTCGGGGTTTATGCTTCGGCGGGGATGACCTCGAGGACGCAAATCTGCGCAGGCGTCGGGTAATGCCAGCGCACATCCAGATCCCAGAATTGCGCGCCGTATTCGCGTTCCGGCGCCGGGGTTTGATAGGCCGGGCGCGGATCCTGGGCCAGGCATTGCTCGATCAACTCGACCAGTGGCTCGGCAAGGCGTCGCGCGTGGGCATGCGCCTGTTGCAGCGCGCTGTCCGTCCACTGCACGTCGATCAGTTGCGGCGCGGCGCTGGCGATGCTGTTGGAGGCGCTGTTGATGATGTCGGCGTAAGGCACGTAGGGTTTGATGTCGAGGATCGGCGTGCCATCAAGCAAGTCGATGCCGGAGATGAACAGGCGATGAGCTTCAACCTTGTCCAGTTTCACCACGGATTGGCCGATGCCATTCGGGCGATGGGTGGCGCGGGTGGCGAACACGCCCATCGACTTGTTGCCGCCCAGGCGAGGCGGGCGGACCTTCAGGCGCGGTTTTTCTTCCAGCGCTTGATGGAAGAGGAACAGTAACCAGATGTGGCTGACGTGCTCCAGCCCCTGCACCGCGTCACCCTGATCGAACGGCGCCACCAGTTCCAGCACACCACGGGCGGCGGGGGCCAGTTGTGGCTGACGAGGGATGGCGAACTTCTCCTTGAAGCAGGAGCGCACGAAGCCGATGGGGGAGACGCTGTAAGTCATGGTTTAGAGTCAGAAGCGGGATCGGGCGGGCATGATACCCCGGCATGCCTCAAGACGGGTGCTGGCAGGGCTGGCCTCTTCGCGAGCAAGCTCCACACAGAGAACGCATTGCAAATGTGCAAGCGAGCCTGCTCGCGAAGGCCGCGCCGCCGATATCAGAGGCTGAACCCACCATCCAGCGGAATGATATTCCCCGTCATATAAGCGCCGGCGGTGCTCGCCAGACTGATAGCCAAGGCCGCCATCTCTTCCTCACGCCCCCAGCGCTTCATCGGAATCAGCGCCGTATCCTCGGCCAACGCCTGCTGATCATTGCCAATATGCTGGGTCATCTTGCTCGGAAACCGACCTGGTGCAATCACGTTGACGTTGATGTGCTGGCTCACCAGTTCGCGCGCGAGAATTCGCGACAGTTGATGCAAAGCCGCTTTACTCGGCCCATAGGCATACGCCTGCTCACCAAAAGAAGACATTCCGGCCACTGAGCCGATATTGATGATCCGCGCCGGATTGGCCGCCGACCCCGCTTTGCGCAGCAGTGGCAGAAACTGCTGGATACAGGTGAACACCGACGTCACGTTGAGCTGCATGACTTTCTCCCAGCCCTTGACCGGGTAACTCTCCAGCGGGGCGCCCCAGGTCGTGCCGGCATTGTTCACCAGAATATCCAGATGGGTGATCTGCTCGCCCAGTCGCGCGGCCAGTTCTTGGACGCCTTGTTCAATCGCCAGATTCGCCGCCACGCCATGGCAGATGCCCTGGGCGCTGAGTTCTTCGGCGGTTTGATGACAGGCTTCTGCATCCCGGGAGCAGACGTACACATGGGCGCCGGCCTCGACAAACGCCTTGGCGATCATTTTGCCGATACCACGGGTGCCGCCGGTCACCAGAGCGGTGCGGCCTTTCAGGGAAAAGTACGGGTGCATGGCAAGTCCTGAGGGCTAGGGATGAGTACACCCTAGTCGTCAACCGCGAAAAGCGGAGCCACTATTTTTGCAAGGAATGAACGGTCATGCGCAGCGGCGGCGATTGGATATCGCCGCCGCTGAAGAGCGATCAGGTGCGAACGCGTAGGGTCAGGCCCTTGAGGAAGTTGCGCAGCAACTGGTCGCCGCACGGGCGGTAGTTGGTGTGGCCGACCTTGCGGAACAGCGCGCTCAGCTCGGGCTTGGACACCGGGAACTCGGCAGCCTTGAGGATGGCATGCATGTCGTCTTCTTTCAGTTCGAAGGCCACGCGCAGCTTTTTCAGGATGATGTTGTTGGTCACCGGCACTTCGATCGGCTGCGGCGGACGGCTTTCGTCCTTGCCACGCTTGAAGATCACCAGGCCGTCGAGGAAGTGCGCGATGACTTCGTCCGGGCAGCGCACGAAACCTTCTTCGTCTTCTTCTTTCTTGTCGAGCCAGGTGATTACGTCAGCGAGGTCCACGTCCATGCCGCCGAGTTTGATGATTTCGACGACTTTTTTGTCGCTGATGTCGAGCATGTAGCGCACGCTGCGCAAAACGTCGTTATGAATCATGTGGGTAATCCTGATAAACGTTGTGGGCATCGCGCGGGCGCAATGCCGGAATGTGTGGCGGCAATCGAAGCTTTAGAACTTCTCTTTGCCGGACAAGTAGCGCCATTGACCGACCGGAACCTTGCCAATCGAGACGCCGCCGATGCGGATGCGACGGATGCCGACAACCTTGAGGCCAACCGCTTCGCAGAACTGGGCGATGATCCCCGGCTGCGGGTTTTTCATGGCGAAGCGCAGGCGGTTTTCGTTCTGCCAACTGGCCTTGACCGGCGGCAGTTCCTTGCCCTTGTGGGTGAGGCCGTGCTGCAAGCGGTTAAGGCCGTGAGCGACCATGTCACCTTCGACTTCAACGATGTATTCCTGCTCGATCTTGGCCGAGTCGGCAGTGAGCTTGCGCAGAATCTTCCAGTCCTGGGTGAACACCAGCAGGCCGCTGGCCTTGGCTTGCAGGTCGGTGCTGGCGGTCAGGCGCAGGAAATGGCCACGCAACGGGCGTTTGCTGAAGCGGTGCTCTTGGCTGAGGGTTTCAGCACTCAGTGTCTGCATCGCGCTGTCCGCATCCATGCCCGCCGGCACGTTGAGCAGGATGGTCACCGGCTCCGGTGCGGTGGCTTTGGCGTCCTTGTCGAGTTCGACCTTCTGGTCGCCGACCTTGAATTGCGGCTCGTCGATCACTTCGCCGTCCACGGTGACCCAGCCGCCCTCAATGAACAGCTCGGCCTCGCGGCGGGAGCAACCCACCAGTTCGATGAGGCGTTTGGAGAGGCGAATCGGGTCAGTCATGACAGGGCCGTAACAAAAAAGGGGTGGGCATTGTACCTGTGTGGCGCCGGTTAAGCCCGGTTCCATTTACAGGCGGTTAATTGAGGGTAGGAGCGGGCTTGCCCATGAGTGCGCAGTATCTGTTGACGCCAAGGCTGCTGATCCACCGCTTTGGCGAGCAAGCCCGTTCCCACAGGTTGTTCTGTGTTGCATCAGCCGTGTTGCGAGCGCTGCGGGTTCTGCCGCAAGCGCATATGCAGCAAAGGATACGGCTGGCCCATGCCATCGACTTGCGAGCGGCCGATGACTTCAAAACCTTGCTTGAAGTAAAACCCCAGCGCCTGTGGGTTCTGTTCGTTAACGTCGAGTTCATCGGCGTTCAAATGCTGCATGGCGTAATTCAGCAGTTTTTTGCCCAGACCCTGGCCGCGATGGTCAGGATCAATGAACAGCATTTCGATCTTGCCTGCCGCAACACCGGCGAAACCGGTAATGCGTTGCTCGCGATCCTTGGTGCAGATCAGCATCACCGCGTCGAGGTAGCGAGTCAGCACCAGATTGCGCAACAGTTCGATGTAGCTGTCCGGCAGAAAATCATGGGTCGCGCGGACCGAGGCCTCCCAGACCCGGGTCAGTTCCTGATAGTCGCTGAGTTTCGGTGTGTGGATGACCGAATGGTGACGCATGCCCGGTAGCCTCTTGTCAGGTGTGATGGGAGTCCTTCCCCCCACAAACGATAGACCTAAAAAAGCCCCGCATCTCGTAAAAAGAGCGGGGCTTTTCAATACGACACTATTGCCCTGTGGGAGCGGGCTTGTTCGCAAAAGCGGTGTATCCGTCACCGGATTTGTCGACTGATACGACGTACTCGCGAGCAAGCCCGCCCACAGGTACTGCGTGGTGCTTAGATCTGTTCAGCCCACAGATCGTATTCGTCAGCGTCAGTCACTTTGCACCAGACCTTGTCGCCCGGCTTGAGGTTGCTGCCGTTGTCGATGAACACGTTGCCGTCGATTTCCGGGGCGTCAAAGAAGCAGCGGCCGACGGCGCCTTGTTCGTCGACTTCGTCCACCAGCACTTCGATTTCACGGCCGATGCGCATTTGCAGGCGCGCCGAGCTGATCGCTTGCTGATGCGCCATGAAGCGCTCCCAACGATCTTGCTTGACGTCGTCAGGCACCACGTCCAGATCCAGATCGTTGGCCGGAGCGCCGTCAACCGGCGAGTACTGGAAGCAGCCGACGCGGTCGAGCTGCGCTTCGGTCAGCCAGTTCAGCAGGTACTGGAAGTCTTCTTCGGTTTCGCCAGGGAAGCCGACGATGAAGGTCGAACGGATGATCAGGTCCGGGCAGATCTCGCGCCAGTTCTTGATGCGTGCCAGGGTCTTGTCTTCGAAGGCCGGGCGTTTCATCGACTTCAGCACTTTCGGGCTGGCGTGCTGGAACGGGATGTCGAGGTACGGCAGGATCTTGCCGGCGGCCATCAACGGGATCAGCTCGTCAACGTGCGGGTATGGGTAAACGTAGTGCAGACGCACCCAGACCCCGAGGGTGCTCAGGGCCTCGCAGAGCTCGGTCATGCGGGTTTTTACCGGCGCGCCGTTCCAGAACCCGGTGCGGTATTTCACGTCGACGCCGTAGGCGCTGGTGTCTTGCGAGATCACCAGCAGCTCTTTGACGCCGGATTTGACCAGGCGCTGAGCCTCGTCCAGCACATCACCGACCGGACGGCTGACCAGTTTGCCGCGCATCGACGGGATGATGCAGAAGCTGCAACTGTGGTTGCAGCCTTCGGAAATTTTCAGATAGGCGTAGTGGCGCGGCGTCAGCTTGATGCCTTGCGGCGGCACCAGGTCGATCAGCGGGTTGTGATCCTGACGCGGCGGCACGACTTCGTGCACGGCATTGACCACTTGCTCGTACTGCTGCGGGCCGGTCACGGCCAGCACGCTCGGGTGTACGTCGCGGATGTTGCCTTCTTCCACGCCCATGCAGCCGGTGACGATGACCTTGCCGTTTTCCTTGATCGCCTCGCCGATCACTTCCAAAGACTCAGCCTTGGCCGAATCGATGAAACCGCAGGTGTTGACGACCACGACGTCGGCGTCCTGATAGGTGGACACTACGTCATAGCCTTCCATACGCAGCTGGGTCAGGATGCGCTCGGAGTCGACCAGTGCTTTCGGGCACCCTAGCGATACAAACCCTACACGTGGATTATTACTCATATACTCACAGCCTGCAGGGTTAGCCCTGGTCGAATTTCGTGGCGCGCGATTCTAAGCGTTGATCAAATAATGCGCAAAAACAATTGTCGCTAACGAGTATTGTTCTCATAAGGAGGTAGGGGTGTTTACTATTGAAGGGCTGGATGAGCAGGAGTGGGTCTCTGGACGTGACAAATGCGCTGGTGTCTCATTTTGAACAATACGGGCCAAGTTTACAGCTATCTACGGTTCTCTGATCCACGCCAAGCAATAGGAAGTAGTGCGGATCGTCAGCTTGCATACGCCGCATCCTGGGCCGCACAGCGAGGTATGGCTCTGGATGCAACGTTGACATTGAAAGACGAGGGGCTCTCCGCCTATCACCAGCGTCATGTCAAACAAGGGGCGCTAGGGGTTTTTCTTCGTGCGATCGAGGACGGCCGCATCGCCAGCGGGTCAGTCCTGGTAGTTGAAGGTTTGGACCGCTTGAGTCGGGCGGAGCCTATACAGGCCCAGGCTCAGTTAGCGCAGATCATCAATGCAGGTATTACAGTCGTAACCGCCAGCGATGGCCGTGAATACAACAGGGCAAGTTTGAAGGCCCAGCCTATGGACTTGGTGTATTCGCTCTTGGTGATGATAAGGGCGCATGAAGAGTCCGATACAAAGAGCAAGCGTGTAAAAGCCGCAATCCGTCGTCAGTGCGAAGGCTGGGTGTCTGGCTCATTCCGTGGGTTGATTCGCAACGGGAAAGATCCCCAGTGGGTGCGCCTGGCCAATGACGGGTGGGAATTAATCCCGGACCGTGTCGCTGCAGTAAAACGAGCGCTTGAACTTTACCGGCAGGGGCTTGGCGCTGGTCGTGCTGCGACCGTCATGCATGAAGAGGGTTATCAGTTAACCGCAGGAGGAATTTCCGGGCTGCAGATATACCGGACGATCAAATTGCCTGCACTACGCGGCGTGAAACGCCTACGTCTTGAGGGTGAGGACTACGAGCTGGAGGAGTATTACCCACGGATTCTATCCGACGAGGAGTGGAGTGATTTGCAGCACCTGGCCGGCCAAAGGTTACTTCACCCCGCTAACGAGGCACAGCATGGCACTTGGCAAAGTCAGCGTTAACAATCTCAATCTGGGCCAAGGCGCCGTGACTGAGATCGAGCGCTATTTTCTGTTCATTGGTCCCGGTCCAAAAAACACCGGCAAATTGATCCCCCTCAACACCGACAGCGACCTGGACGGCGCACTGGGCATTCCGCCCAGTGACCTGAAAACCCAGATCACTGCAGCACGTTTGAACGGCGGCGATCGCTGGGCGTGTCTGGCGGCGCCGATCGGCCCGGAGGGCGACTGGCAAACGGCGCTGGAAGCTTCCCAGCAGCAAGGTTTTTCCGTCGAGGCCGTGGTGATCACGCAACCCGTGGTTAAAGGCGACGAGCTGTCAGCCATGCATGACGCGGCCATAGCGCTGGGCAACGTCTACGGGCGTCGGGTGTTTGTAATGGCCGCGACGGTCAGCCCGACTCCGTTGCAGACCTGGGACGAGTACCTGGTGGACCAGAAGGCGATCACCGTCGACCTGGCAGCGCCCCGCGTGTTGGTTGTCCCACAGTTGACGCTGTTACTCGACGGGCAAGAGGTTCGCGGTAAGAACCTCAAGGTCACCGGCAATCTGCGCATAGAGAGCGACGATCTGTCAGGCCAGACCAGCAACACCGACAAGGGGCACAAGGGGTTTAAGCCCAAGACCCTGACGGTCAGTCTGATGATTCCGTTTGTTGACCAGGTGCAGCTGCGTGACCTGATGCGCCTGGTGGAAGCGACCGCCGGCGGTGGCCAGCTCAAGACCTACCGTATCGTCAACGACACGGCGGCCGCGTTCGGCATGCGTCAGGTGACCTTCACCGAAGGCGTGAGCGCCCGGGAAGACGACAACCTGCGCGGCTGGCTGATCCAGTTCACCCTGACTGAAAAGCTATCCAACCCGGAGAAAGTCGAAGGCCGGCGCCCGGGCAACAAGGTGACAGCCCAGTCTGGGCCTGGCGGGGCCGTGAGCGGCACCGGCGCCGCTGGCGACTCCAGCGACAGTCCGGAGGAGCTGACGGGCTTTGAAGCCACGCTGAAAAAAGTGGATGGCTGGCTGGGCGGGAGTAGCCCCCCATGAAACTGCACAAGGTGTTGGCCATCAACGGTGTGCCCTATGTCCTGGTCAAAAACGAAGTGCGGCTGGACGCCAAAAGCCCCGGCCGGGCGACGTTCACCATCCAGGCCCCGGCCCAGGTAAAAGGCCTGGTGACGCTCGACATTGGCTACAACGACAGCACGCTGCAGCGCCACTTCATCGGCTACGTCGAACGCTCGACCACGGCCAGCAACAGCCAGCAGGTGCTGTTTTGCCGTGAACTGGCGGCAATCCTCGCCAACCCGCTGCCGCTGAACCTGCGCCACGTCGACCTGCGCGCCGTCCTGGTCGAGATCAGTAAACACACTGGCCTGCGCTTCCGCGTTCCGGAACAGCCTTACGCCGGCGTAAAAGCGCCGTTCTTCTACAGCCTGGCCGCTGGCTACCAAGCGATGGACAGCCTGGCACGGGTATTCAACATCCCCGACTTCATCTGGCAGCAGCAAGGCGACGGTGAAGTGTTCGTCGGCAGTTGGGCCGACAGCTTCTTCGGTGTTCGCCCGCCGCTGCAGCTGCCGGTGGAACTGTTCGACGATTACCAGGGCAACCAAAGCGCGATGATTGCAGCCCTTCCCGGGTTGCGACCAGGTGCAACGATCAACCGCGGCGAGCGCATCACCAGTGTGGCCCTCGTCGATAACCAAATGGCCATCCGATGGACGACGCAATCCGCCGCAGCGTAGAACGACAATTCCCTGAACTCACCGGCGGTTACCACCTGCCACGCTTTGCGCGGGTTGTCGCCGTGACCGACGCACCGGCCGGCGCTGGCATCTGTGACGACTTTCGCCCGCGCTATGCGGTCGACATCGAGGTCATGGGCCCGGACGGCGAGCCAGACAGCAAACTGCCGATCCTGGCCGGCGTGCCCTTGCCGCTGCCCACCGGTGGTGAGGAAATGGGCATCTATGCTTTTCCGGAGGAGGGCACCCAAGTAGTGGTGTGCTTTGCCTACGGTCTGCCACACAAGCCCTATATCCAAACCATCCTGCCCCACGGCCTGAGCATGCCCAGCGTGCCGAAGGGTGACCAGGTGTGGCAGCACAGCGAGGCTTGCCAACAACGCGTCGACGCCGACGGCAACTGGCTGCGCCAGACGGACGGCAAGATCCTGGACAAGGCGATCGAGCGAGAAGTGGAGGCGATGGGTAATACCGAGCGGTTCCAGAGCCACACCAGGACGGTGGACGACCACTCCACAGAGTCAGTGGGTGGGATCAAGACCTTGGAGGCCCTGGGCGCACTCAGGCTGCTGTCGGGCGGATCTGCCAGCCTGGCGGCGATGGATGATCTGCACCAGGCGACAGGGCGAGACTTCAACTTGGTCGTGGGGCAGAAGTACAACGCCACGGTGGGTGGTGATATGGAGCAGAGAATTCTAGGTGTGCGAACAAGCGTGGCTCTAGTAGCCCAGCGTCTAGTTGCGCCTAAGAGTTGGATAGGATCTGATGAGGTAAATGTATTGAAAATATTATGCGATTTGCTTGAATTAGTCGACTTGATGAATTCCCAACTTGCCATCCATACTCATGGATCAACACCACTGCCGAGCAATGAGGAGTTTTTTCTCGCCAGTTCTGCCGTTTCGTCAGAACTGGCAAAAAAAATAAAGTCTATAAGTTTTTGAGGTTGGGTTGCGATAGACATGATAGAGGGCTCTTTAAGTCGTTTTATGTGAAGGAGGCTGAGCGGAATTACAAGTAGCTCATGATAAAGGTGATCTCCGAGTTTGCGGTTCCAGCTTTAATTTCTCCAGCGCCTCCTGCTTTCTTAACGTATCGTGCGAACATAGGGATTTCGAAGTTTCCCCCGCCATTTGAGTAATCGTTGAATGCATGTGTTAGGTTGAGATTTAGTGGTTGCTCGCTACTGTCCATTATTTGCAATGCAACACCTTTGGCGGTCGAAGTGGAGTTTAGGCTAATAATTCCTAAGGTTGGATCTATTGCAGGTCCTGTTGATGTTGCAAGCAATTTGTAAGTTACTTTTGTTATGCCGACTGGGCAGTTGTTGAGTTTTATGTTGAAACGCTTCGATGCAGTATATGGAGTATTGTAAAAAATTTGACTCAAGTCATAGCTTCCCATGTCCACACTTACATTGGGCGTTTCGCATGAAGGTACTACTATAGACATTCCGTTGGTTGTGATTGTCATCGGGAAAATCGTCGCTGTTTGGAGTGCGCCAATTGCCCCAGCAGGTATTTGAGCGTTATTTTTTATCGCTCCTATTTTTACAAATCTTAACGCGTGAGTTGTGTTGTTTAACGAGTATGTGCCTGGTTGATACGGTGAATTGGATGCCACTCCGCCCCATGGCGCTCCTTGATAAATCCATTGCCAGCCAATACCGGTGTCTCCAATAGGCTGTGTTCTTCCGGGCACGTCCTTACCCAAATAATTCTTGATCCCTTGAATATATGTAACGCTGCATGTGAAAGAATGCCCACTAGGAATTGTGACTTTAGCGCTCTCATATATAACTTCGCCGTCGGGTGCGTCTCTAGGTATCGATACACTTTGGGGTAGTGTTATGTTTTGCCTAATAGGAGTGCTGCTTGGGGGGTAGTAGCATGCTGCTGCGATTGCATTTGTTGTTGTGAAGTAAATAACAAATAAAAATAACAGTTTTTTAATTTTCATAATGTTCAATGCGTTGGAGGAGGATCGGGATGAATTGTGGTGGTTTGACTTTGAAGTCATCTTTATATGTTTATGTGTCTCCAGTATAGGGTGGGTGAGCGCCCAGTGAGTGCTATTAAATATAGGGGGTGTACAATATTAAGCGTTTGCTTTTTTGTTAGCTATGTTTTGATGAGTGGTTTTTTATGGTTATAGGAAGAATTTCAACTATGCTATATTTTTTGGGGGGGGGCGGAATAAGACGATTCTTAAAGTGTTCCGCTAGATGCACTCGGCAGGAGGGTGGCTCGATTTTTTGTTGAATGGTTGTCAGTGCTGATATTTAAGTGTTTATTTTCATGTAGTTAACGATTGTTGGCATTGCGGCCGTAGAAACATTGTTCCGACCGACCAATACCGCCGTATCCTTATAGAAGGGGGCAGGCATGAATGGCGCTTACTCAACGGCTGACTAGCTGATACGACTACGAAAAATGAAAAAAGGCTGGCCTTGGTCTAAGGTGATAGTTGCGAGCCCACACCGATCAAGCAAGAACACAGCCCAGTGAATCGTAGACGCCAAATCGTCCGACATCAACAGCAACGTGCACGCTAGTACGCCGTCAACAGGAATGCTCACGCTTTCTTCAAGCATCTCAGCGATCCAGAGCTATTGCGGGGTATCGAATCATCGATACCCACGCACCTTCAGCGGCTATTCCCAACGACCGAAACACTGTCCATGTTTTTGTCCCTGGCGATGAGGGCTGATCGGTCCTGCCAGAGCGCCGTGAATGATTTGTCTATCAAACGCTCCTGCGAGGGTTTGAAAGCCAACATTATTCCTACCGTTGCTTACTGCAAAGCCGGAGCGCGGTTGCCAGTGGAGATGGTTTCCACCTTGTTGCGCCCCACGAGGTCATTCATGAGCAACCAGACTCCGTCATCATGGCGTTGGATGGGGCGACGCGTGCGGCTTGTGGATGGCACTACAGTCACCGTGCCGGACACCCCGACCAACCAAGAGGGCTATCCGCAATCTCGTGGACACAAGGCCGGACTGGGCTTTCCCATTTGCGGTTTGGTAGGAATCGTTTGCCTCGCCAACGGCGCTGTTTTGGATGCCTCGTCGGGACTTGTCCGCGGTAAAGGAGGTGATGAGCCGACGCTGCTCAGGACCATGCTCGATACCTTGGAACGAGGTGACATTGTGCTGGGCGATGCTTACTGCGCAAACTACTTTTTGTTGTGTGAATTGCAACATCGCGGCGTGGACGGAGTGTTTGAACAATACGGCGCTCGACGGCTTAGCACGGACTTTCAGTCGGAAAGTCCTTGGGCTCGGAAGATCATTTGGCTGAGTTGAAAAAGCGCAAGGAAAAGCCGTTCTGGATGAGTCAGGCCTATTACGACGTGGCATTTGAAACGCTGAAAGTACGTGAGTTGGAAACCGGAGGGAAAATATTGGTAGCTACTTTGAATTGTCCACCGTAAGTGCCAAAAGCTGCCCTTAAACCATTGTTCAGGACCAATGGTATGTGGAGTTGGGCCTGCAACCTCAAGACTATGCTGGGGCTGAAGCACTGAGCTGCAAGACGCCAGGTATGGCCGTCAAGGAGTTGTGGATCTACCTGCTGGCGCACGCCCTGATACGGATGCTCATCAGCTCTGTTGGCCGACTGCCTGCCGCGAGAGCTGAGCTCCAAACATAGACTTCAGCTGTGCCTTGCGTTGAGACAGTACGGGGCTCAAGAGCAAAAAGGTCAGATGCTGAATCTGCTTGAGCTGATTGCCCTGGAACGTGCCGGAAAGCGTCGTGGCAGGATTGAGCCACGCGCGATAAAACGAAGACTCAAGCCTTACCACCTGCCGATTAAAACACGTCGATCAGTAAGGGCTGAGTTTAGGAAGAATAGGCGCCCGAAGAAGGTTATGTAAGTGCCTTTCGGGACAGGCATCATTTTCTTTTGTATCTCGCGTCGTTCAGTGCTAGGTCAACAGTCATCATCATAGTGACTGTTGATAGCGATCCGAGACAAGTTGAGGTGACCATCAATCATAGCTGAATGCCAGCAATTGCATCGACTATCTGCGGACTCACTCGAAGTCAGTGGTTTCGAGGAAAAAGCTAGCAGAAAAAGCACTTATCCCCCTCCCGCCGACGAGCTTTGCGTCTCTTTTTTGTGCAATGGGGGAGTGGGGTGCACACGGTGCCTCCGCCCAGGCCCGCTGCGGGGTCTGTGGGATGTTTGGCAATTGCACCGTGTGTAAGGTTTTGCAAGGAAATGTCGTGTGTTTGCATAGCGTGCTTTGGACGCAAGAAGCAAACGGAATTTCTGAGATGCCCGGCCAGTCAGGTTGTGGGCGTCAAAAAATGGCGTAAACCTGTCTTTTCATTTTGATTCAGTTTCAGAAAAACGGACTCTGAGCGCGCCCTTTAACATGAGTCTGGAATGCTACAGGCCGCGACTGGCGGCTGCTGCGTCAGTTTCAGTTGAGTGTGGGGATTTCATTTATTGTTCGGCTTGAAGGTTCAGGTGCGGTAGGTTGGCTCGATTCATCAGTCTACGATGTTCCGCGTTAACATGTGAATGCAGCAGGGTTTTAAGCCGTTCACCTAGCTGTTTTGCGGTTCCTTCATCCAGTTTTTTCACTGTGCCCACTCGAGCGGAGGGGCTGCAAATGGTGCCGGCAGACGCACCCAAGGCATCAAGCAGACCGCTCACGTAGCCGTCTAGGAATTCCGCTTTGTCGAACAGAACTCGACTTTCAGGCGCTTCTTGATAATCCCAATCTACCCGCCAGTATTTGTCCCCCTTCATGACGTCGATTTTGGGTAGGGAAGGGAGTGCTGTCGGGCTTTTCATCTTGGGCTCCAATTTTTAGATAATCGACCATAAAAACAAAAATGCCCCAACAGTTTGTTAGGGCATTTTTTGTAGAGTACCTGCTACGCCATCAAGCGCAGGCCTCTTCCTCTGCGCGATGCGATACGACCTTAGACATGCCCACTCCCAGTGCCTGAAGTACTTTCAAAATGGTTGAGAGTTTTGGGTCGCCACCGACCGCAAGCGATCTATAAAGGTTAGCTCTGTTAAGGCCTGTGTTCAGCGACAAATTGAGCAACCCGCCACGAGCTTCTGCAACACGACGGATAGCGACAAGGAATGAGTCCTCACCACCATCTTCGTCGATTTCTTCAAGCGCGACAGATAGATATTCGAGGGCAAATGCTTCGTCTCGGAGCATTTGAAGAACGCTATCTTCGTGAGAACGAGTACGAATAGTCATTTTTGCTTCACCTTGTGAGATTTCCAGAGAGCCTTGGCCTGATCGATGTCGTTCTGCTGCCTGTCCTTTGAGCCGCCGCCCAATAGGAAAACAATTTTTCGGTCCTGGATTGCGTAATACACGCGAAACCCCGGTCCGAAATCCAGCTTCATCTCAAAGACCCCATCACCAACCGGCTCTGTAACTCCAAAGTGGCCAAGAGAAGCTCGGTCCACTCTGGTGGTGATTCTTGCTTTTGAACGCTTGTCTTGCACGGTGTCTAGCCAAGCTTGGTAGATGTCCACTCCATTGGCAGACAGTACGTGTTTCACTTCGTACATAAGGAATGTACCTTAAAAGATACAGGTCGATGATTGAATTTCTATATCAATCCCAAAGAAAAGGGTGAAAACCTCACCAAAAACAATCCCCAAGGCGAGGCTGGAAACGTCGCTGAATACACATGCGGGATGGCATGTTGATACCGTGGTGAGTTTAACGCTTAGCAGACGCGGCGTTTTTCAAGGTTGTTGTCGCGTCGCCGTCTAACTATGCCGCTCTTTTCTCGGTCTGCTGCTGCCGATCCGGGTTCAACATCACAGTGCCCATCGGCTCCCAGTTTCTTGTCTGTCCAGACCA